>CAYGIQ010000059.1:0-15027 GCA_964349885.1 uncultured Prolixibacteraceae bacterium
AGAATTCGCGGGCAATGCCGCCTATGGCCTGTTTGTTGCCGATATCGGTCTGTCCGAGTCCTCCGGTCGTTAATCCTCCAATCCTGCTGGTGGGTTCAATCAGCACCACAGTTTTTCCCATTCTCGAAGCCTGAATGGCCGTGCTTACCCCGGCGGAGGTACCTCCGTAAACGACGAGGTCATAATTTTTAACAGTTTGACTGAGAGCCAATAGATTGAACCCAATCGCAATGGCCAATACAAATAGTTTTTTCATGTCTGATTTATTTTAATTCATTTTTACACACCTGAACCCGATGGTCGATGCCCTGTCCATTCCGGGAAACATCAGAAAATACTTAACATGGGAATCTTGCTTTTGGGGTCCTCCCGCTTTTTCGCCGTATGGGGCACTCGGCAGGTACCACCACGAGCTGGGTGTTATCCAGCGACTGCAACCCCCGCGCAGCGTAACAAACCGGTTGTAGCCATCAAACCGTTCACTCTCGTTCCATTCAAAAACCTCATTAAAAATGAATTTTTCTTTCAGTAATCCGGCTGCCAGTTGCCACTGCCACTCGGTGGGCAGGCGCATTCCGGCCCATCCGGCAAATGCTCGTGCATCTTCAAGACTGACATATACAACAGGTTCATTGAGTAGTGAATCCGGACAGTCGTTCCCGTTCCAGTGTTTCAGGAAATTTTCTGCAAATCGCGGCCGATAGCCGGTAGCCAGTAAAAACTCTGCAAACTGACGGTTGGTTACCACACGGGGCATCACAGAAAATGTTGGTACTGTTTCCTTATGGGAGTGGTTAATCCATTGGGCGCCTCCTCCATAGGTGATAACAAGGTCGTGGTTGTGGTCTGCATCCAGGTTGGGATAGCATCGGCCTTCGCGCCAGATGTGTTTGCTGGTAAAGGTGTGCCTGCCACCTTCCACTTCAGACAGGTCAGTAATCAATACAGAATTATCAGATTGTATATACGAATACTTTATCGGTTCTTTCAATGATAATTCCTGCTCATATTTGTCGTTTGCCGGCAACGGGGCTGATGTATCCTTTCCCTGTGTTTGCAGAAGGTCGGTGAGCTTTTCGTTTACTTCGCCGGTTTGAAGCAAGCATCCAAAATCGTTCACTTTGATATTTACGAACGTTTTGCCACCTTCTTTAAAAGGCTGCAACTCTTTCCCGTTCCATAAATCGAAATATTTCATGGGTACATTGGCCAAAACTTCAATTCTAACTGTCGTTGCATTTCCAACAGTATCCACAAAATTGGTGATGATGTTTCCGTCATCAACCCACTGACTGGCCAGTACATTTTTGTTTTCGAGCGGTATGAACGGTTTCCACTCTTCGGTGAGGTAAACTCTGCCATACGTTTTCCAGATGGCATTCATTTTCCGCAACCACTGGCGATGGGTTGCATTCCATAAATTCATGGTGCCAAAAATGTTTTCCCACAGCTGGATTCCCTGTCCGTTGATCCAGGCATGTGCAAGTATGGGCTTGCGATCCTTGGTCATCCGCTTGATATAATGCTGTTTGTGTGTGGGCATCAGCCATTTCTGATGCGACAGGTCGGTGTAATGATACGGAACTGCATCCTGACCCCATGAACAGGTTATTGCGTCGGGCCCATACAAATCCTTGAATTCTGGAAGAATTTCAGACGAAAATGCAACCGACCGGCCATATTTGGCAATTTCCTCACGGATGGAGGTTTCCAATTCGAAAATGGAAATGGAGCCTTTTGCGCTTTTCCAGGTGTCAAGGAAAATGCCATCAGCGCCCGTTTGATCAATTATTTTAGCCAATTCTTTAAAGTCATCGTTTTCGGGGCGGCGGGTATCCAAGTCCCATGGGTTGTAAGTGATAAAAACCTTCACACCGTTCCGGTGAAAATCGTCAACTACCTGTTTAAAGCCTTCCCTTCCACCCGGAAGGGCATCGAAAAAATCGAACTGGTTCCGCTCGTCTATGCCAATGTTGGGGTAGCTTTGCCACAGGATCACCGATTGCAGTCCGCCAAACTCCTTTTCCATGGTCTTACAGTAACTGTCAACCAGGTATTCCCCTTTTTCGGGCGACCAGAATGTGTGGTCCCACATAAAAACGAATCCCATCAGGAAATTTTCGTGCGACCAGGACAACTCGTGAGGGATGGTTAGCAGATTGTTTTCAGACTGTTTCGCCAGATATTTTAGAATTTTTTGCCGCAACAAATCTCTTTCGTGATTTTTTTCTGCCAATAATTGAATGTCCTTCAAGAATAGTTTGGTTTCTGATTTAACCGATTCCAGCCTGACACTCGGGGCAATGGCAAAGCTGTCGGTGCTGAATTCAGGGATCTGTATTGTTTTTCTGAAGGGAGTCCAGTCTTCAGAGGCATCTATCAAAAGGCTGTCGGAAGACTGTATTTTCCGGCGAACCACATAACTCAGCTCTTCGCCTTTGGATTTCAAATCGAAATCGAAATAAAAGGCAACAGGACCATCTGGAGATTTGCTCATACCATGCACTTCAATCTCTTCCCCCGGTTGAAGTTTCAACTGGTAAGAGAATTTGTCGAATTGGATTCTGGTGTCTCCGCTGGCCGGGAACTGGCAGTATAAATAAGGCTCCTGCTTCCCTGTAAGTGCGTGAACCGTGTCGCGGTAGGCAAGCAGTTTCTCATACCATGTATTCCATTCTCCATCCTTTGGCGTCTTTATAAACGAATTATTATACTCCAACCCTTCCATGTAGCGCCAGGTAATATTATGGCCACTGGATCCGATGGTCCACTGCGAATAGGGAAATTCGACCTTCTTATGTGGGGATTGGCAAGCGAATGCGGCGAGCAAAGAAAGAAGTATAATGTTATTAAATTTGATGTTCATGGAATTCTAATTTTGCGGTTTATGTGTGCGGTTGCCGGTTATGGCCGCGGTTTATTGTATCAGGGTTCCTCCGATAAAGGATAAAAGTTGAATAATCATTCTTTAAGCTTAACGGCCAACTCTTCCATTCTCTTGTCGTATATGGATTTTACCCTCTGATTCAACTGTTTCACTTTTTCAAGAGATTCGGGATAGAAGCGAAGAATCTCCATCAACCTACCGGCAATTTCTTCCCCACTGGTTTCTTCTATTTCAAATATCCAATCTTCCAGTTGCAGGTCGTAATACATTTGTCCCTTGATGGTGTCTGAAGGCTGGCGGACGTAAAATGCCGGTGTACCGTTTACCAGTGAGATGATGGGGGAATGGCACTCCATGCTGATTACTGCAGCCGCTCGGGCATAGAGTGATGCCGCATCGCCGGGTTGCCAGTCTGGGTGCATCAGCACATGGTTTTTTACTTCAGCCGGCAGAGGATTGTAGAGCCAAGGTTCGTAAAGCTCTGTCTGGTATTCCATTTCAGGACAGAGCACCACCTTGTTTCCGGTTTCGTTTACATATCGGATAATCACTTCACGAAGTTTCCGGAAGTCCTCTTCGGCATATTTCAGATTTTCGGCAATCACCCGGTCGGTTTGTTCGCGACTCCAGTTTATTCTGACATGCACCCGGTGGTAGGGAGTAAACCGTGAACGCGGCACAACACAAATAAATTTCCGGTCATCCAGCTTGCGGCTTTCCATATAGAAGGTAGCTGAAGCCTCATTCCGGTCGGGAAGGAAGAAAGTGGCATCGGGACCGAAACCGGTTACCGGCCCGGTAACCCCGGCTTCTTGCAGCACCCTTAGCGAATGTGTTTCCCTGGTATAGATAAAGGATGCCCCATTGAGGACTTCCTTCAGTTCGTCTCCAATGCTGCCGATTGTCACGCCAAATATCCCGTAAGGCTTGTCGGTACGCTCCCTCCATATCTGCAACTTTTGCAGGCCCACGATACCGGGGCCTGAGCCATGCAACATAAAGCCAGCTTCCTCAATTGCCCTGAAGGCTTCTTCGCTTCCGGCTACTCCTGTTTGGGCAAAGTCATCCTTCACGATGGTCAGGTCTGGGAAATACTCTAAGAGTGATTGCTCTGCCTGAAGGTCAATGTCGTTGGGCCATAGGGTTATTTTCAACTCCGGAAACCAGGTTTTGAGCAGGTGAATCATACCCGGTGTGTGGGCAATGTCGCCAATGTTCACGTTTTGCCAGCCCGAAACCAGAAGAATTGAATGGGGTTTTATGCTGCTCATACAAGACGATACCATGACACCCGCCAACGAAAATCCGGCGGTTGCCGAACCGATGGTTTTTGCAAAATGCCTTCTGTCCACGTTTGTTAATTCAGATTTTGCAATGCCCCTTCGAGCGCCCAGCCGGTAAACGATGCGAACTTGCCCTTGCGGTAAACATAGTTGGATCCGGGATGGGGGTTGCGGTTGCCCGGATCAACGGCCAATTTCTCAATGGCTGCCTGAATGGCCTGCTTCATGGGTTGTGCTTCTTTGCCAATCATCTGAACGGTGCGGGCGGCATACAGGGACAGCCACGTCCGATCGTCGGTAATCCAATTCTTCAGGACCGGCAAGGCCTCCTTTGGAGAACCCAACTTGCAAAGAAGTTCGGCTGCGGCTATCTGCACCGTAGGGGAGCTGTCGGCGAGCAAACTGCTGATTTCAGGCAGGTAATTCTTTGCTTCAGCCAGATCGTTAAGGAGTCCGGTAACTGCCCAGAAACGCACACCGCTGTCGGGGTCTGAAAGCCGGTCGGCAATTTCTGATGCAGGCGCTTTCCCCACCATATCTGCAGTTTCGAATATTTTTTCAAGATCGTATGCTGAGGGGTTCTGCGCCATTTCGTAGGTGGAGGTACCTTCGGAGCGCATCATCATTTCGGGTTCGAACAGGAAGCAGGCATCGCGCGTGGTGAGGATTTCCCGTTTCAGTTTGTTGTGCATTCCTTCCAATATTCCGGCATAATCAGGGTTACTGGCAAGGTTAATCAGTTCATCAGGGTCATTGCGCAGGTCATAGAGTTCTTCTACCGGCTTGTGATGGAACATGACTTCACCTGCCGGGGGCATCACACCGGCCCTGCGCGCATTTTGCAGCACTCTATGGCTCTCCTTCTCCTCGCTGCTGATAATGCCTGGCTGAAAATAGGGAAGGTGTGGAAGGTAGTGGCGGATGTAGATGAAATCCTTGTCGTGAATGGCCCTAGAAACTTCGTACATATCGTCGGCCCGGTCGCGCGAGGCAAACAGGTAACCGTGTGGTTCGGGCAGGTTGTTGCCTAGGAAAGGTTTTCCATTCATATGCTGTGGAATTTCAACACCTGCCAAATTCAGCACTGTTGGGGCAAAGTCCACGAAGCTAACCAGGTCGTGGTTGTCACTACCTGGACTATTTTGGGTTAGATGCTGATACTTCTCGGGAAGCCAGGCAACAAATGGCACCCGCAATCCGGTAATGTTCAGCCACCGTTTGTACCTTGGCAGCCCATGGCCGTGGTCGGAGAAGAAGAGAATGATGGTATTCTCCATCAACCCGTCTTCTTCAAGGTTTTTGATAATCTCCCCTACTTTAACATCCATCGCAGCTGCCAGGTCGTAATAACGGGCCCATAGCTCCCGCATTTCGGGTGTTTCGGGGTAGTATGGCGGCAGGGTAACTGCTTCAGGCCCGGTGAGGCTGGTTTCGGGTAAGCCAGCAGTGAGCTCTTGATAACGAGCCAGACTGTTCCCAGGGCCTTCGTGGGTATCGCCGATGTTGAAAAAGCTAAAGAAGGGTTGTCCCTCTTGTCGCTGGCGCCAGGGGTAAAGGTCATCCTTGTGGTAGTCGAATACCTCCCGCGGACTGAAGTTAAAGTCGGTTTTGTTTTGGTTAGAGGTGAAATAACCGCTTTCGCTCAAGTATTGTGGGAAGGTTTTCATCCACTGAGGAAGTGTCTGTTCTTGACGTAGGTGAGGTGTTCCCAAGGAGGTAGGATATACGCCTGTAATCAGACATGAACGGGCAGGGGCACAGATGGGTGCACTGGCGTATGCATGCCTGAAGACGATGCCGGTTTCGGCCAGCTTGTCGATGTTTGGGGTTTTGGCCAGCTTGTCGCCGTAACACCCCAAAATGGGATTCATATCCTCACATACAATCCATACTATGTTGGGGCGTGCAGTTTCCTGCTTGCTGACGGATTGGCTGCATGCCGAGAGTCCAGTGGCAATCCCGGCTATTCCAGCCATTGTGAGGGTTTGGATGGTATTTGTTTTCATGGGTATCAATTGTTTGGTTTCATAGAGTCCCTGCGCCATTCTGCAGAGTTGTCTGTTCCGGTGCCCGAAACAGAAAAAAGCAAATATTCATAGGCTGTGTTCCATCTCATTATCTCATTATCTCCTAATATTTTGATAGTCAGACCACATGATACTGTTTATGCCATCCATTTTCTTTCGCGTTCTTTTGTTGCGTCGAGGGCAGCCATGGCAATGTTTACATCGTCCACTATCTGGAAATCGTACATACCAACACAAATGAAGTCGGCCCCGTTCTGGAATGCATACCGGAAAGCATCTTCGGGTCTGAGCGCCCCTGCGGCCAGAATTTTGAAGGCAATCCATGGCTGGGGCAGGGTTTTCATATATTCGATGGTATCTTCGGGTTTGAAACAATAGATATTGTCGTGCCACTCTGGGTGCTTGGCCGACCAATAGTTGTGGTGGTGCAGGGTTTTCATCCAAAAATCGGGTTCAAGACCGAGTTCCACACAACGTTTTATGGTTTCAATTCGGTGGGCCCCAATACCGACAGGCAGTCCGGCATCGCGCACCAATTGCATAGCCCTCACGATATCGTCGATGCGGTTGTTTTCGATGTAATGATCGGCAGTTTCGCCTTGAACGTAGCAAGCAGCTGCCCCTTCGTCGATCGATTTCCTAACAATGTCGAGGTATTCCTGATAGGGTTTCGGTGAGGGTTGCCCTGTACCGTCGTAATTCAAACCTGCACAATCGGCAAGGTATTGCATTTTGCCGTATCCTTTTTTCCAATATTCGTTGATAACCGGGCCAATGACCGTGTTCGATAAAAGCGTATCGACACCACACTTTTCGGCCATTTGAAAGGTCTCGAAAATTTTGGTTTTGGTATGGTATGCCCTTACAAGCGACGATACATAAATGAGGTCGCGTGAGTGCGCCCAGCCACTCAGCAGGTTGCCGCCAAGTATCATTTTACTGAAAAGCTTATCCTTGATGTGACCTTTGGGCAGTTCCCCTTTTAGTTGATCGACACCCTTGAACTCAAATTTTTTGATGCTGGCGCCAGAAATGGCATCGGCTAGGTTTTGTTCTTCTCCGCTGTAAAGTTTTATCTTAGAGGCAAGTCCAGCTGTAAAAGCCCCGGCCAAAGGCAGGGTAGCCAGATGTTTCAACACCTCGCGTCGTTTCAGGCTCTCTACTTCCGGAGCAACAGGCTCTGCTTCCCTATTACGGTCGAGTTGGTTTACCTTCTGGAATTTACCGGCAAAGAAGGAGGCATACAAACCATCGATTCCAAGAAATTTGCCGGTTGGGATAAAGGAGAGTACAACTAGGGCAATTAATTCGAGTAGATCTTTGCTCACAAACAAGTAGCTCCCTTCGAAACCGGCACCGGTATTCGATGCAAATGGCGGATTGGCCAGATAGTAAAGCGAAAGCAACGCAATGCCGCCAAACTGAGCCATGCGGGTAAACAATCCGAAGAACAACCCCAGTCCAATCAGGATTAATCCCCAAACATTGAGAAAATTAACCACGGGCAATAAACTTTCGCTCTGGGCGAGCCCTATAAAGAATCCCGACAAAAACCCGGTTGAATTGATCAGGAAACCAAAAGCGCTCCACCCCGGAGAGATGAGTTTTATAATGCCCTCGTACAGAAAATGCCAGCCAATGGCAATGCGCAGGAAGGAGAGAAGATACAGTTGTAAGGAGTTGGCCGTGAACGAAAGATGCTTGGTTTTCATAGGTGTAGTCAACAGTTTGTGTAAAAATATAAAATATTCAACCTTCAACTTAAAATTCAGGCAAACAATTAATTACATACTGTTTGAAAAAATGGTTCGATGGTAAGCAACCCTGAGTTCTTTACCCGTATGCTCTAAAAAGGCAAAGGAAGGGGATAGCATCGCACAATGCTATCGCCCTTCATCAAACCATTAAAATGAATCTATGGAAAACTTAAAACATTAATATCCGGCGTTCTGACTAAGGTTTGGATTTTCGATTACTTCGATTTCCGGCAATGGGAAGTTGACGTTATGATCTCTGAACTGGAAGTCTACTCGCTTTGAGTTGAAGTTCCAATTTTTCAGATCTATTTCTCCAGCCAGGTGTCGTCTGCGGAGGTCGTACCATCGGTGACCTTCTTCGCAGGCCAACTCAATTCTACGTTCATTATAAATCAAATCGAGAACGGTGGCAGGATTGGTTTGGGCGGTACTCAGATCGGCCGGCACAGCAGATTCAACACCTGTGAGGGTTGATTTTCTGGCACGTGCCCTAACCTGGTTCACCAGACCGATGGCTTCGCTCAAACTTCCACCAGAGCGCACAATTGCCTCGGCCTTCATCAGCAATACATCGGCATAGCGCAAAATCCTCGGATTGTTTTTGCTTTGCTCATTGGCCTGTTTACCATTCGTCCACATGCCATCACGGGTATATTTAACGACATTGGTCAGGTCAGTACCTTTCGCATTGGCCGTAAGGGTATAAATCCTTCTCGGATCCCCAGGCTCATAGGCATCAATGAGCGATTGAGTTGCAGAATATACGGTGTTGCCAATCCAGGTAGGTTTCCGGGTGAAATATCCGTACCAAGCTGAAATATCGCCCACCACGGCAAAAAAGTCGTTGTTAAGGGCAGCATTGTTGTTGGATCCACCAGCAGCTTCGTTGGCTTGGTATTCGAAGAACGACTCGGCATTGTTTTCCTTGGTATAGTTGAAATTGTCGCCGTAATTGGGCATCAGGGAAACACCGGTAATGGCATTGAAATCGGCAATTGCTGCAGTGAAGTCGGCCGGGGTTTTATTTACAGTTCCTCTGAAAACAAGGATCTTTCCCCTCAATGCTCTGGCCGAATTGGCCGTAACCCGGCCTTTGTTCGCCGCATTCCAGGAGGCTGGCAACAATTGTGCTGCCTGAGCCAGATCGGCGATTGCCTGATCAAGGAGTTGGGTTCCGGTTGAATTTGGCGGAAAGGCATCGTCTAAGTCTGTGATCCATTCGCTAACAACAGGTGCCGTTCCGAACGTATTCCATAGGATAAAGTTCATCCAGGCGCGGAGGAATAGCGCTTCACCTTTGTGGTGATCCTTAAGTGCAGGGGTATTATTATACGCAAACGAACCGTTCTCTTCAATTTTTTGCAATACCACATTGGCACGGGCAATCAATTGATAGGAAAAGGCATAAAAATCTCTAATCTGACTGGTTTGCCCTCTGAGGCCCACAAAATTTTCCATATCATGCGAAGCTTCGGTGGTAAGATCGTCGCTGGGTACCAGCCAGACCGACTGTAGGAACAGATTCTGGTTATTTCTGAAGGTATAGAAAAACCCAACCTTCTGATAAATCCCCAGTACGGCCTGTGTCATTTGGCCTTCATTCTGAAAAAAAGAGGCATCGGTATCGCCAATCGGATTCAGGTCAATGGTTGATTCATCGCAGGAGACCAACGCAAATCCCATTAACAGTATGGTGACAAATATTTTATTTCTCATAGTTGTAAAAGTTTTAAGGATTAGAAATTAAGGTTAACCCCAATGCTAAAAGTCGTTGGTGTGGTATCGTTTTCAGGATCAAGTCCGGAATACGGCGTTACCACGAAGAGATTTGTGCCAGAGAGGTAACACCTCATGCTGCTGAATCCGAGCTTCTGGAGCATATTCCCCTGAATATTGTAACCCACTTGCACTTGCTGTAGTCTTAGAAAGCCTGCATCCTCCACATGTCGGTCGGAAATCCGGTTGTTTCCCGACGGATCGCCATTGATGGCCCTAGGGATGGTCGTTGAAGGGTTTGTGGCCGTCCAGCGGTCTCTGTAAGCTGCCAGAAAATTCCCGCCAGTGGCGCCAATACTTTGTTTTCCGTCGGTAATGATTCGCTGTACATCCCCTACTCCCCTGAACATGATACTAACGTCCCAGTTATTGTAGTCTGCTCCCAGATTCATTCCATAGTAGTAACCGGGTATGGTTTTCCCAAGATAGGTTTGGTCGTTCCCATCAATCCTGCCGTCGGGAGCATAACTTTTTAATGCTCCCTTCGGATCATTTGCGGTGGGCGGACCATAAAGATCAACGAACCTGACATCGCCGGGGGCTTTTAAAGCGTCTCTTCCCGGATCGGTTGTTTGAGCTTTCCATGCGGCTACTTCGTCGGAGTTCTGGAAAATACCATCGGTTTTGTATCCATAAATGAAATTGATGGGATAACCTTGCTCTATCCGGAAGTTTCCGCTGGTTGAAGGTTGCCCCCTATACAACGATAAGACATTGTTTTTAACGGTAGTAAGGTTAAACGATGCATTGTATCCCAGTTTTCCGATTTTGTTGTTGTAGGATGCCTGGAATTCAAATCCCGTGTTCTCCACTTCTGCAAGGTTAACCACAGGATTGCTCAGGGCGCCTATGACCAATGGGATGGAAATGGACTGGAGAATACCGTCGGTTAGTCTGTAATAGTATTCACCAGTAACCGCAAGTTTGTTATCAAAAAGAATGGCATCTATGCCCAAACTGGTAGAGGTTACGGTTTCCCAGCTCATGTCCTTGATGGGAAAATCGCCCAATACCGCAGCGGCATTGATTGCGCCGTCGCCCGGAAGCGCTCCGGTGCCCAGAGAATATTTGGGGTTATAGTTCACCACCGAAAGGAAGGCATAGTCTCTGGTCTCTTGGTTGCCGGTCTTGCCCCAGCCTCCCCTGACCTTCAAATCGCTTATCCAGGCAATCTCCTTCATGAAATTTTCGGAAGAGATGCGCCATACTGCACCAAAGGAGGGGAATGTTCCCCATTTGTATCCCGTACCGAATTTGGAAGTGCCATCCCGGCGGATGGTGGCATCGAGGTAGTATTTGCTGTTAAAGTGGTAGCTAAAGCGCCCCATATAACCCTGCAAGCCTTGGGGTGTCCGCTCATACAACAAACCTTTGCTGGTTGCCGGCCATCCCTCCTCAATTCTTCGTTGCTCCCAGCTGGTTATCGTGGAGTTGCTGCTTATGCTTGCCTGTGTATTGTTCCAATCCACTTTCTGATCCATGGCATTGAGCACGATATCGACATTGTGTTTGCCTAAGATTTTGGTATACCCGATAAACATTTCCTTAACGATGTTTACGTTTTCGTTGATCCTTCTCCGGTAATCCGTTCCAAGTGTATAGGGTGTGCCCCTAGTGTTCTCAAACAAACCCCGTTCGTCGGTCATGTACCGCTCCTGCGTGTTGGTATAGGTATCGAAACTGAAAGTACCTTTTACACGAAATCCATCAAAAGGTGTAAACTCTGCATAGAACGATCCCATATTCCGCAAAAGGTTGCGATACGAGTAATTGTACAGTTCATTCGACCGGAAGTTGGGCCTAGTGCCATCGCCATATCCCCGCGACAGGAAAACATTATCGATCCTTCGCCCAACCCTTGCAAGTCCATCTTCAAAACTGCTGTCGTAAACGGGTTGCCAGGGAGCGCCAAGCACAACCGACAGGTCGGAGCCATTTACATCGTAAGCCTTCGAATAGACAAACCGATACGATTCGCCTACCTTGAAATACTTGTTCAGTTTGTGGTCTGAATTGAGAAAGAATGAATAGCGGTTGAAGTTGCTCTTCCAAATCACATCTTCTTGGGTAGAATAACCTGCCCCTACGGCATAGTTCGAAACCGCATTGCCACCCGTTACACTAAGGTTATAGTCCTGAACAGGGGCATTTTTTATCAGCGTTGCATCCAGCCACTCCTGGGTGTAATCTTTGCTGTTCCCCAGGTAATTGGGGTTGCTTGCATCAAATAACTTCCTATAATTGGCGTTTGGCGTTAGGGTTGTATTGTTGGCCCAGGCTTCGTTGGTCCATGCCACAAACTCATTCATTGTGCTAACATCGTAGCGTTTGTTGATGTTTTGAATGCCATAATTGGCCGACATATTGACCTTTACTGCACCAGAAGAACCCCTTTTGGTAGTGATAAGGATAACCCCATTGGATGCACGGACACCATATATGGCCGTTGCGGATGCATCTTTGAGTACCGAAATCGACTCTATGTCGTTGGGGTTAATCATATTGAATACGTTCACCGAACCTCTGAGGTCAGCTACGCGCGCTGATGCTTCGGTAGCACCACCCTCGGCGAGTGGAATGCCATCGACTACATACAGCGGATCGTTATACCCCAGGGTACTTACCCCTCTAATGCGGATCGTTGGCCTGCTGTTGGGATCGCTGCCCGGATTGCTTACGAACACCCCGGCCATCTTTCCCTGCATCGACATCTGTGGAGACATGGTCACCTGCCGGGTAATTTCCTCCGAAGTAATTTGAGAAACCGCGCCGGTAAGGTCTTTCTTCATTCTGGTGCCGTATCCAATCACAACCACCTCATCTATTCCCCTGAGTTCATCGAGTAAGGTAATCTCAAAAACGGTTTTGCCATCGATCGCAACTTCCTGCGAACGCATTCCTACAAAAGAAAACACCAGTACCTGCGCATTCTGTGGCAATACCATCGAGAACCTTCCATTTACGTCAGTAATGCTACCCGAAAGGGTTCCCTTCACCAAAATGGTGGTACCAGGGATAGGTTCTCCAGCTTGGTTCCTGACTGTTCCGGCTATTGTTACCTGCTGTTGAACCCAGCTAGGGAGCGCATTATTGCTCATCGGATTTGCGGAAACCACAATGTATCGGTCAACAATTCTGTAATCCAGTCCAGTCTCCCTCAGTACATTGTCCAGAATCTGATCAATGGTTTGGTTCTGAATGTCGAGAGAAACGGTTGTCTCCAAATCTACTTCATCATCTTTATAGAAGAAGTAAAATTCACTAATCTCTTCAACTTTAGAGAAAAACTCCTGTAAAGTTGCTTTCTCCAGCCGGAAGTTAAGTCTTGTGCCCTGCGAATAGGTTGACGATCCCAGAGCCATAAAACCGGCAAATAAAAAAATAGCAGTTAGTCTCATAATCAGCAGCATTTTTTTAAGACCTTCGTCAAAGGCCGGGTTTTTCCACTTTTTTTTCATAGGTTTGATCTGTTTACTAATTAGACTTAATTCACCCTTGCGGGGGTGGATGTATTTAGTTTACGGCCTTAAAATGTGTCAGCATTTTAAGGCTTTTTATTTTTGTGAATACAACACAATCTCACTGCTCCGCTCCTGATGTACCTGTATGGTAAACCGTATAGGCGAGGTTAGTTTAATTGCCTCAAGTATCTGGTCTATTGGTTTATATTTCAAAATAGTGCCACTGAAACGAAAATTTTTTATTTCAGAGTCGTTGAAACTGATTTTTACATTGTACCATCGTTCCAGATCAATGGCAATTTCGCCAAGCGATTTATTCCTGAAAATCAGTTTGCCTTCTTTCCATGCTTCATACGGAAGCGTGTCTACTTTCCGGATTACTTTGTTGCTTCCGTTCTCAGAAATCCGCATTTGTTCTCCGGGGCTAAGCATATCGATGGTCTCAAAATTGGTTGTCGATACACCCAATGAGCCTTCTACCAAGGTAGTTTCAATATAGTCGAGATCCCCGTATGAGCGAATATTAAAGGAGGTACCGAAAACTTTTACCTGCTGCGCTCCGGCCATTACCACGAAGGGTTTTTCGACATTTTTGGTGACCTCAAAATAGGCCTCGCCATCCAATTGTAGGTTGCGAACGCTTCCAAAGTTTTCAGGAAAGCGCAAAATGGTACCCGAATTCAGCCAAACACGGGTACCATCGGCGAATGTAAATTCCGAAATCTGCCCCATGGGTACAATAATCTGATGAAAAAGTGACGCTGTCTCTACAAGTGGTTCCTGGGTGGTGTATTTATCGCTGAAGTAAACTGCCAGCAGCGTAATTGAAACAACGGCTGCATATTTAAGGCTTTGCTTCAACAGCGCTATAATGGTTTTACTTTTGCTTCCGGGTAGGTTTTGTCGTACCTGCCGATAATCGGCATCAAGCTCAGGAAGCTCAGAATGATCGGAAAGACCCGCCGAAAGAGCATACATATTCTTTAACCTGTAAAACTCCTTTCTGGCATCATCGCTGCTGTTTATCCAGATCCTGACTGCTTCAGCCTCATCGCTGTTCAGATTACCTGTTATGAATTGCATCAGCTGTTCCTGTTCCATAAATTGCTCCTTATGTATGATTAATACGCTTCAATTATCCATTACCCTATATGGGACACTGGTTTTTTTTATGAGAAAAAGAGTTGCAGGTGAATGTGCGATACTTCTACAAAGCATCGATAAGCATATGGAGCAGACCAGCAGGCAGGTAATCCTTCAGCTGCTCCCTGAAAAATCGCAAGGCCCTGGTGATATTGGCCTCAACCGCTTTAACCGATATCTGAAGCTTATCGGCAATTTCCTGGTTCTTTAGCTTTTCGTATCGACTCAGGATGAATACCTCGCGGCATCTTTCGGGAAGCTTTTCGAGCGTTTGGGCTATCGCATTTTCCAGCTTAACCATATCAAACGTATTGAAATCAAGGTTGCTTATGGCATCCAGGTTAAGCATCAAATTCTCATATTCTGTCTGAATTTTTTCTGCAAATTTCTGACTTACCTTCAGATGGCGCAGGTAGGATATGGCCTCATTTCTGGTAAGGGTGTACAAATAACCTTTCAGATTCTCGTCATCAATGAGGCCCGATTTGTTTTCCCAAAGCTTCATATAGACATTCTGAACCAGATTTCTGGCAACCTCTCTATCTGCTACATACTCAACGGCAAATCTCACCAATCCACTGTAGTAGGAACGAAAAACGATCCCAAATGCTTTCTCATCTCCGCCTTTAATGAGCCTTATGATTCCCGATTGCAATTCGTTCATATTTGCCTAATAATTGCGCTGTGCCAATC
>CAYGIQ010000060.1:0-14804 GCA_964349885.1 uncultured Prolixibacteraceae bacterium
CTTTTGTGAGTAATTAATTATCATCCAGTTGAGAACACTGCTGGTCAAAATGTTTTAACGCTAATTCAACATCAGAAAATATAGATTTGAGTCTATTTAAATTTTTATTAATCATTTAAACTATTACGTATGAACAAAGCACAACTTATCGATGCGATTGCAGATCAAGCCGGTCTTTCAAAAGCTGATGCGAAAAAAGCACTCGATGCAACCGTTGACGCCGTAACCGGAGCTCTTAAAGCCGGTGACAGAGTAGCACTCGTTGGATTTGGATCTTTCTCAATTTCCGAGAGAAGTGCCCGCACCGGAAGGAATCCCCAAACCGGAAAAGAGATTAAAATTGCTGCTAAAAAAGTAGTAAAATTCAAACCAGGTGCAGAACTTCAGCTGTAATTTCTAAACCGATGTAAAACTTTCGGGGAAGCAGATAAGCTTCCCCTTTTTATTTTGTAAACCAGATGATGGGCTATCAAAAAACAGATAAGAGTAAAACGCATTTAATTGGTTATTTATCGCAATTTATCAATGAAACACGGCTGGAGTTGCTCCAGAAAATCCTAACCCAACGAACCCGCTATATTACCGTTGTTCTGGAAGATATTTACCAATCGCAAAACGCCAGCGCTGTGTTGCGGTCGTGCGACTGTTTTGGTATTCAGGATATACACATCATCGAAAACCGTAACCGATTTCAGTTAAATAAACTTGTTAGCCTTGGGGCGCCCAAGTGGCTATCAATCAATAGGTACAATCTGCTCGACAACAATACACCCGCGGCTCTGCAAACGCTTAAAGATGCTGGGTACCGCATTGTTGCTACGAGTCCTGATCGGAGCGCTGTTCCAATACAAGATTTCGACCTTACCAAAGGCAAAGTAGCCTTGGTGTTTGGCAGTGAAAAGCCGGGTATATCTTCAACAGCAGAGACTCTGGCCGATGAATTCCTCACCATCCCTATGGTGGGATTCACAGAAAGCCTTAACCTATCGGTTTCGGTTGCCACTATTCTTTATCAGCTAACCTATTCGATGCGCAGCAATCAAATAGATTGGCAATTAACTACCAGTGAAGCAGAGGATATTATGCTGGAGTGGATGCGTCGAAATATTAAAAAATGCGCGGCCATAGAGGCACGGTTCTGGAAAGAAGATCTTATCTAAATCAATCTTACATCCCCTTCTGCAAAAATCCACGAAATTCGTTTGCATCGAAGGTTACCGACAACTCATGCTCAGTACCATCACTCTCAATTACAACATGATAGGGAATGGTATTGGTATTGTAACGCGCAATCTGGAAATCGAGATTGGCCCGCCCCATCGTTTTAATGGTTCGGCCATCGAGCTCCGAAACTACCCAATCCGATTCATCCAAGGTAGAACGATCGTCGGTATAGAGCGCAATAACAACATAATCTTCCGAAAGCATTCGAAGGACTTCAGGATCGGTCCAGACACTGTTCTCCATTTTTTTACAATTGGCACAAGCATGTCCCTTAAAGACCAGAAAAACAGGTTTATCCTGCTCTTTGGCGCATGCCATGCCCTGCTGATAGTCGAAATAACCAGCCAATCCGTGGGGTAAGTAGAGCTTATCGCCGTACTTAGCCGGTCCGCATAGCGCCGCAGAGGAGACTGTGGAGGAACCGATTGATAACCCCGAAACAGCCTTTACGTTTGGTGGCGGAAGCAGCGAAGATATGGTTTTGAGCGGGGCACCGTGCAAGCCGGTATAGAGGTAAATTACAAAAGCAAACGACACCATGGCCATCATCAACCGGCCAACTCCAATATGGCTTACTTCGCTGTCGTGGGCAAATCTTATTTTTCCTAAAAAATATAGTCCCAGCATACCAAATAAAACCATCCAGATTGCAAGATAGACATCACGTCCAAAGTAATTGAATCCATATACCTGATCAATATTGCTGAGGAATTTCATCCCAAAAGCCAAGAGTATAAAGGCAAAAACCACTTTGATGGAGTTAAGCCATCCACCAGATTTGGGAAGCCGCTTGAGGGCCGATGGGAAGATGGCAAGCAAAGTAAAAGGCGTAGCAAAAGCAAGTCCGAAGAAAAACATGCCAGACATTGGACGCATACCTCCGCCCTGAACAGCTTCAATAATCAAAGCACCGATAAAAGGCCCCGTGCAACTGAACGAGACAATAACTGTGGTAAGTGCCATAAAAAAGGCCCCCATCCATCCCCCTTGATCGGCCCGGGCATCGGCTTTATTGGTTAGACTGCTGGGCAGAACCAATTCGAACAAACCAAAGAAGGATAAGGCAAAAATAAAAAACAGGATAAAAAAGATAAGATTGGGAATCCAATGCGTACTCAGCAGAGAGCCAACATTGGGACCAAATATACCCACCGAGAAGAGTGCCCCTAAAAGCGTAAAGATGGCCACAATCGAAAATCCGAAAAACAAGGCGGTGCGAATGGCTTTACCTCGATTTTCGGCCCCCCGCATAAAGAATGAGACCGTCATGGGAATCATTGGAAATACACATGGGGTTAATATCGCTGCCAGACCAGCCAAAAAGGATATCAAGAGAAAGAGCCATAGGCCTTGTGCAGCATTACCAGATGCCGATGCACTTGATGGAGTTGCACTCTGGGTTGGGTCGCCAAGCATTTGGAATGCAAATGGAATATCATTGGGGGGCAAACACATTTCGTCGTCACAACCCATAAAGGTCACATACCCCGAAAGGGTAAATGGCTGATCATCGACAAGTCGCAGCCGTTGCGTTAAAACAACGGTATCTTTAAAAAAACGCAAATTGAGTTGAAAAATATTGTCAAATTTTTCGAACGGTTCAGGGTTTTTATTCAGGGCTCCAACGAGTTCAAACCTCGATGGATCATCGTACACAAACTCTGTCTGAATTGGCCCACCTTCCGGAAGATACGTATCGTATAGGTTCCAGCCGATATCGATTACTGCAGTATAGCGCAATTCAACATCCCTTCCATCCTGGGAATGATCGAAACTCCAGCGAATTGGTTCAATTATTTGAGCATGCAAACCAAGGGAGAGCATAAACAAAAGCAGAAAAACGGTAAATCTTCTCATTGCATGACATTGGTTTTATGTGGTAAGTACAAAGCCTCACCAAACATCAGTTTACTAGTAATAACCCAATTAAAATTAAATGGTTTTGCAACCAAATATAACAACTTATGAACCACCATGTTGGTAAATACCTGACAGAAAATACCAAAAAACCGGCAGATATGACATGATTTCCTTGTGATGGATTTCAAAATTAAAACTTCAAGAAGGCACTATTTCATTCAAATAAAGAGAACGCAGTCTGAAACAACCTGCAAAACCAACTCCAATCTAACGCTCTACAGCAGGCACGTAAAAACACGATGCGAATCGACACAACAGTTAAACAAAATTAACGCCAAAAGTTTTGAACCCTTGGCGTTAATTTCAATGCTTTAATAAGCAATACGCAAAACAACCAGGCTCTGCGCGCTATACAATAACCTCCTCCTTGTTTTCATCGAGTATATGGTACTCTAGATACGAGATCGTAGGATCCGACTGAATCTTGACCCATTTAAGGTAACGCATGAACCATTTGAAACGCAGCGAAGGAAAACCTTTGGTTAGGTAAGCTGCCACAAATGGATGGACCCGAAGCGCAAGTTTGGATTTATTGAGATCTTTAAAGATGTAGTTCACCTTTTGATGCAATTCGTCGGCAAAGAGTATGGTGGGCGTAACCTTTCCGCTTCCCTTGCAAACCGGGCAATGTTCGGCTGTTTCGATATGCTCTTCGGGGCGCACACGCTGACGTGTAATTTGCATCAGGCAGAATTTACTCAAGGGGAGTATATTGTGCTTGGTACGGTCGCTTTCCATTATGGTCTTCATATAATCATACACCTTCTGCCTGTTAGCAGCTTGATGCATGTCTATAAAGTCGATAACGATAATACCGCCCATATCCCTTAAACGGAGTTGCCTAGCAATCTCTTCGCAGGCAGCAAGATTTACCTCAAGGGCACTGTTCTCCTGATCGAGGCCTACTTTACCACGATTGCCGCTGTTTACATCAATTACATGAAAAGCTTCGGTATGCTCCACAATTAAGTAGGCACCATTCCGGAATGAAACCGTTTTGCCAAAGGCAGATTTGATTTGCTTATCAATGCCATAATGCACAAAAATGGGTGCACGCGATCGATAAAACTTAACCAACTTGCGTTTTTCAGGATCAATTGAGGCCAAATAATCGCTAACCTCTTCAGCAACAGTTGCGTCGTTAACCACAATACTTGAAAAGTTTGTGTGGTAGATATCACGCAGCAACGAGCTGGCTCGATCGATCTCTCCCATAACCAAAGCAGGTGCGCTCAATCGGCGAACCTTCTGGAAGACAGATTCCCACCGTTCAACGAGCAGACTGAGTTCGGCATCCAGTTCAGCAACCTTCTTTTCTTCGGCGGCAGTGCGGACAATCACGCCAAATTTATGGGGCCGAATACTGGAAACCAACTTCTTAAGCCTTAGCTTTTCCTCATTGGTCCGAATCTTCTGTGAAACCGAAATCTTGTCGTTGAAAGGCATCAGAACCATATTCCTGCCTGCAATGGAGATTTCGGATGTAAGCCTTGGTCCCTTTGAAGAGATCGGTTCTTTAGCAATCTGGACCAAAATTTTTTGTCCAACTTTTAAAAGGTCACCAATCTTTCCCTCTTTATCAATATCTGGTTCCGACTGGATTCTTTTAATCGAGGTCAAATTGCTGCCCTTTGTTGTGACGAGCCTCAAAAATTTATTGAGGGTTTCAAACTGGGGCCCCAAATCAAGATAGTGCAAGAAAGCATCTTTCTCGTAGCCAACATCTATAAATGCAGCATTGAGACTGGGCATAATTTTTTTCACTTTGCCCAGATAGATATCTCCTACAGCAAACTTGGCACCGGTTTTTTCCCGGCTGAATTCAACTAATCTTTTGTTTTCGAGTAAGGCTATGACAATTTCGCTTGAAGAGACATCAATGATTAAGTCGCTACTCAAAACAAAAATTTTAAATGTTTAAAAATTTTTTCGCTGAAATGCGAAAAAAAACGAATGGAATGACCATAAACTTATTTGCTGAACATCGCCAAGCGTATATAAAGCTTACAGAATAGGTCAATCGTTAGTTTATAACACGCAAACCTAAAGCAGTTTGGCTACCTTAGGTTTATACGGTTAACAAACATCGAGTGGAAGACTATTTCTTCTTCTTATGCCTGTTTTTGCGCAATCTTTTTTTACGCTTGTGCGTGGCCATCTTGTGCCTTTTTCTTTTTTTACCACTGGGCATAATCCCTTATTTTACTTGGTTTTTAACTTTTGAAACAAACGACTTGGCCGGTTTGAACGACGGGATGTTGTGTTCCGGGATAATTATTGTTGTGTTTTTCGAAATATTACGCGCTGTTTTCTCAGCCCTTTTCTTAACAACAAAGCTTCCAAAACCCCTAAGGTAGACATTTTTGTTATCCACCAAACTGTCTTTTACTGTTTCCATAAAAGCTTCCACAGTTTTCTGAACGGTGACCTTCTCGATGCCTGTGTTTTTAGAAACTTCATTAACGATATCTGCCTTTGTCATTTCTTAAAATATTTAATTTTCAAATAATTAATCTGTTTTTATCGGAGTGCAAAAATATAAATAATTTAAAAACTAAAAAATTTTTTCTCTAATTTATTTTACCTGTATGGCTTAATTGTGAAACAATTTCCTTAAGACGACTGAAGGGAGCAGCTTCTAAATCTTATTTCGATAATGGAGCAGGCAACCCAATTTATGCGCAATGTAAATTTCCATATCTTTGGCCGATACCCTTGCCTTAACTTTATGGCTTCATTTAACCGGCTTTTATACCGGTGGTACAATCTGAACAAAAGAGAACTTCCCTGGAGAGCGACCAGAAACCCATATCTTATTTGGGTTTCTGAGATTATTCTTCAACAAACAAGGGTAGCACAGGGTCTCCCCTTCTACATTCAATTCACAAATCGATTCCCGGATATACCCAGTCTTGCTTTGGCCTCCGAAGACGAAGTCTTAAAAACATGGGAGGGCCTTGGGTATTATGCAAGGGCCAGAAATATGCACAAGTCTGCTCAAAAAATAATGGGCGATTATCAAGGTAAATTTCCTGAGCAATATGATGCCATTCGCGCTTTGCCAGGGGTTGGCGATTATACCGCCGCAGCTGTTGGGTCCATTGCATTTAACCTTCCGGTGGCGGCCGTCGATGGGAATGTGGCACGGGTAATTTCGCGTTATCTGGGAATTCAACAGCCAGTTGACCAACCCGCCGGATTGAAGCAAATCCGGGAGGCGGCTGTTGCGCTGCTTGGCAAAAATGATCCCGGACTGCACAACCAAGCCATGATGGAACTAGGGGCATTGGTTTGTACGCCGAACCTACCAAGCTGCCAGATTTGTCCGGTTTATGAAACCTGCGCAGCCGCAGCCACAAATACAGCAGATAAACTGCCTGTAAAGAGCAAAAAACTTCAGAAGCGTGAGCGATGGTTTACCTATATCGTTGTTGAAACCCCCCATGAATTGCTCTTAGAAAAACGGGGAGCAAAAGATATCTGGAAAGGGCTCTATCAGTTCAGCCTCATCGAGTCCGCCAATATGCTATCAGATACTGAAATTTTAAACCATCCTTTGGTGGTTGAATGGACGCATGGCCTGACAGCAGCGGTTATCCAACTCAGCGAACCAATTCTTCATCTGCTCACCCACCAAAGGATTACAGCACGCTTTCTCCACCTGAAGATCAGCCATCTTCCCTCGAATATCGGTTCGGGCATTAGGGCAAATAAATCTGAATTGTTTACCTTTGCATTTCCGGTATTGATAAAAAATTATCTCAAAAAAATGAAGCTACCATAAAAATATAAAGCTTTGGTTTACGGAAGAAAAAAAATTGTACTTTAATCCCGTTAACCTTAAAAAACAAATACTATGTCAATTAACAAAGTAATTCTGGTAGGGAATGTTGGACAGGACCCCGAAGTGAAGCACCTGGACAACAATGTTGGGCTGGCCCGGTTCAGCTTGGCGACCTCCGAAACCTATGTTGCCAAAAATGGGGAAAAGGTAACCACCACCGAATGGCACAACATTGTGCTCTGGAGAGGGCTGGCTGATCTGGCCGAAAAATACATCCGCAAGGGTAAGCAGATTTATGTCGAGGGGCGGATTAGAACCCGGTCATGGGACGACAAGGATGGAAACAAACGTTACACCACCGAAATTTATGGCGATGTTGTTCGGCTGCTCAGCGGTCGAGAAGGAGCCAGCCAGGATACTTCGGGAGCCGAAAAGGCAGCAGCAGCGATGCCCGCAGCCCGTGTCGATGTTCCGGACTTTGATAGTGAACCTGAGGATGACTTGCCATTTTAACCGAAATTCTAAATAATTGGAAACCGAATCTGTAACCAATACCGACCCCCTTAGTTGGGGGTTGGTTTTATATCCCCCCGATCTTTCAACGCTGATTGGACTATTGGTAATTGTGTTGTTGCTAATGCTATCGGCCTTGATCAGTGGATCCGAAGTTGCCTATTTCTCTCTCAGTCCGGGCGATAAGCTCAATCTGGGGAAGAGCAAACGAGACGCAAAGGTATCCGAACACTTAAATAACCCCGAACGTCTTTGGGCCACTATTTTGGTAGCCAATAATTTTGTGAACATTGCCATCGTCGTGCTGGGAGCTTTCATCATCTCATCACTCCTTGAATTTTCCAATGCTCCCATTCTTGAGTTTTTGGTCCAGGTAGTAATAATAACCTTTTTGCTTTTGCTGTTCGGAGAGATTCTCCCCAAAGTTTACGCTACCCATTATCCATTGGGCTTTGCACGTTTCATGGCCTATCCGCTCTACACCCTCGAATTGCTGTTTAAACCCATTAATTCAATATTGATTCGATTATCAAAAATTGTAAATCAAAGACTTAATCGGCAACAACGTACAATATCGATTAACGAAATATCACAAGCACTTGAATTGACCAGTGAGTCGGATAATATTCAGGAGAAAGAGATTCTGGAGGGAATTGTGCGTTTTGGCAACAAAAGTGTTAGCGAAATCATGCGCTCCAGGGTTGATGTAGTGGCCATCGACATCCGTACCACATTCGATGAAGTACTGGAGCTAATTAACCAAACCGGATATTCGCGTTTGCCCGTATATGCCCAATCATTCGACCATGTAAAAGGCATGCTGTTCATTAAGGATCTACTACCCCACACGGAAAAAGGATCTGGTTTCAACTGGCAATCCTTGTTGCGTCCACCGTTTTTCGTGCCCGAAACCCGCAAAATCAAAGCCTTGCTCGAAGATTTTCAGAAAAACAAGGTTCATATGGCCGTGGTGGTAGATGAATATGGTGGCTCGTCGGGAATAGTTACATTGGAAGATATTCTGGAGGAGATTGTAGGTGATATAACCGATGAGTTCGACGACGACGAACGGTATTTCAAACAGATTGGCGATGGAAAGTATCTTTTTGATGGAAAAACCTTGCTTGCCGATTTTTGTCGGGTTACTCAAGCCCCCGACGATTTATTCGACGATGTAAAGGGAGATGCCGACACCCTTGCCGGCCTCGTTCTGGAGCTAAGGGGTGAGTTTCCCTCCCCCAACGAAAAAATAACCTGCAAAAACTTTCGTTTAACCATCGAGTCGATCAACAAGCGACGTATAAAGCAGATCAGGGTCGAAACACTAACCGACGATGAATAATCTTTTCTTTGAATCTGCAATATAACTTCACCAGATTGATGTGGTTCGCAAACAAATGAACCTCACAAAAAGTAAGTATTCCATGCTTGAGTTAAAATATATGGATAAAGTCAGAATACTAATGCTGCTGGCTATTGTATTGTCGGGATGCGGACAAAAGCCTACACCCAAACCCAGGGGGTATTTTCGCATCGACTTTCCCGAGAAAGTCTATGTCCAGCTTGAAGGAACTCAACCCTATCGGTTTGAGCTTCCGGCTTATGCCCGGGCGGTTGCCGATGTTTCAGTATTTGCTGAACCCTATTGGATCAATGTAGAGTTTCCCGACAACAAAGCCGAGATTCACATAAGTTACAAGTCCGTGAGCAACAACCTGCACATATATACCGAAGAGTCGCGGGAACTAACCTATAAACATGCCCAAAAGGCGAGTTCAATCGAAGAGCATCTTTTCATCAATGCCTCCAAACGGGTTTTTGGCACCATCTATCTCATTAAGGGAAATGCAGCTTCGCCGGTACAGTTTTATTTAACCGACAGCACCCGGCATTTCCTAAGAGGTTCACTTTACATCAGAGATATTCCAAACATCGATTCCCTAAGACCAGTGATTGATTTCTTAGTACCCGACGTAATTCATTTGATCGAAACAACCACCTGGTCGGAGGTGGACGAATATTCTAACTTTTAGCGACGGGTATGCCTCTTGAAAAAATCACCCATTACCAAGGATACACGATAGGACTTTGGCAACTTAATGAAGCTGTTGAAGCGTTATTTGAACAGGTAGTATTGACACCGGCCGACCGGGAACTTTTTCAAACACTGACGCACGACCGCAGGAAAAGAGAATTTCTGGCCACTCGAAAACTTTTATCGGCCTTGGCTGGCCCCGAAGCCTCCATTGGCTACAATAAGCTCAGGCAACCTGTGCTTAATGGTCTTAACCGCTACATCTCAATTTCCCATTCGGCATCTATGGCTGCAGTGTTGATTTCTGACCACCCTATGGGTATCGATACAGAAGAGCTATCGCGTGATGTAGAAAAAATAGCCAAACGGTTTTTGTCAGATTCCGAGCAACACTGGACTTCACAAACCGGCAACATTGGAGTTTCTCGGATAATCTGTTGGAGCGCTAAGGAAGCCATTTTTAAATTAATGGCTCAACCCGAGGTAACTTTTAGCCGTCAGATTCTAATTGAACCCTTCGGTATTGCGAAAAATGGATCCATTAAAGCTTCGTTCCTGCAGGAGGATGAATTCATCCCCTTAACGTTGCTCTACGAACACAATCTTGACAATTGTGTTGTTTGGTGTAAACGAGAATAAGTGACAACATGGAAAAACCAAAGCCTCATATCCTTGTAATTTTTGGTGCATCAGGCGACCTTGCCCAGAGAAAACTTATTCCGGCACTGTTCGATCTATGGAAACAGAAACGTCTCCCAACAGGCTTTGCGGTTCTGGGGACAGGGAGAACCCTAATGACCGATGCTGTGTTTCGTGAAAAGATGAACGCTTTTCTGACCCCTGAAAGATCAAACGAAGCGTTTCTTAAACTGATTCACTATCTCCCAATGAATCCCGAAAAGCAAGCCGACTACCGGCAGCTTAAAGAGCGGATTGGGACACTTGATCAGGAGGTCAATGCCGGGGGAAATGCCCTGTTTTACCTTTCTACACCTCCCTCCCTCTATGCTGTCATTCCGCACCATCTTCACAAGGCAGGCTTGTCGTCGGACCCCAATGCCTTCAGGCGGCTGATTGTTGAAAAGCCATTTGGGACCGACTTAGCTTCAGCCCAAAAATTGAATATAGAGCTACTTCACTACTTTGAAGAGTCGCAGATCTACCGAATTGATCACTATCTGGGAAAAGAGACTGTGCAGAATATGCTCGTGACCCGCTTCAGCAATGGAATATTAGAGCCTCTCTGGAATCATCAATACATACAGAGGGTTGAGATTACATCGGCCGAAAGTCTGGGGGTTGAGGGACGTGGAGGCTATTACGACAATGCAGGAGCACTGCGCGATATGGTTCAAAACCACCTGATGCAACTGGCAGCTTTTGTTGCGATGGAACCACCCACTGTAATGGAAGCCAATGCCATCAGAAATGAACTGTTAAAAGTATTTCAGGCACTGCGACCAATAGCCGAAAACAAAGTGGAGCGACATGTTGTTAGGGGCCAATATACTACATCCAACATCGGCGAAGAGAAAGTGTCAGGCTATCGCAATGAGCAGGGTGTTTCGGAGAATTCGCGCACAGAGACGTATGCTGCCCTGCGCTTTTACATCGACAATTGGCGTTGGGCGGGCGTTCCTTTTTACATCAGGACAGGGAAAAAATTACCCACCCGGGTAACCGAGGTGGTGGTTCACTTCAAAGAGGTACCTCATCATATTTTTGGCACTTCAAAAGATTCCAAGCCTGTAGAAAATCAGCTGATAATGCGAATTCAGCCGGATGAAGGCATTTTGTTAAGATTTGGAATGAAAGTACCCGGAGCAGGATTTAGCGTACAAACTGTCAACATGGATTTCCACTACAGCTCGCTTGCACAAGATCATCTTCCATCGGCTTATGAACGGTTGCTGCTCGACTGCATGCTGGGCGATGCAACGCTTTACAGCAGGGGAGACACCATCGAAGCGGCATGGAAATTCATCCAGCCCATACTCAATGCATGGGACATCAACCCTGAAATTCCGCTTTACGGATATCCTGCAGGTTCGTGGGGACCTGATGTAGCCGACAAGCTAGTTCTGAATGGATCATGGAGGTATCCTTGCAAAAACCTTTCCGACGATGGAACCTATTGCGAATTGTAGCACGGCACACCCAAAATCTCAACAATAGTAGACTATTATGGAAGATCGCATTGAGGTAAAAATTGCACCTACGCCCAAAAAGGTTGCAAAAACGGCTGCCAAATTAATGTATAAGCTGTTAAAGGAATCAGAGCAGAAACAATTCCATATCGCCTTATCGGGGGGCACAACTCCAGCATTGCTTTACCGCCGGCTGGCAAAAAAATTTCAGGACCAAATACCTTGGCACAACCTGCACTTCTGGTGGGGCGATGAGAGAATGGTGGATTCCGGTTCACCCGAAAGCAACTTTAGGATGGCATGGCAGTCGTTGTTGTCGAAAATACCGGTCGATAAAGCCCATCTTCACCCAATTGATGGAGGTGCCAACAATCCCGATGCCGAAGTTATACGGTATGCCGAAGAAATAGAACGCTTCGTGCCCATCAAAAACCAGCTACCCTCTTTCGATCTCATACTGCTCGGACTCGGAGAGGATGGACATACTGCATCGATATTTCCAGACTCACTAAATTTAATCGATAGCGATTCGCCCTGTTCTATTGTTCAGCATCCGGGAACTGGTCAGAAACGCATTACGCTGAATGGAAGAATTATCAACAATGCCAGCAACATCCTATTCCTGGCCACCGGTGCACCCAAAGCTCCAGTTTTGTCGAACATCATGAACAACCGGGAGTCTGCCCGCCAATATCCAGCCTATTACATCCTACCAGATCACGGGAAACTGGTTTGGATAATTGATTCAGCAGCATCGGCCGAAATCTAATGCACCTGGTATTGTAAGCTTAGGCATCAATCGAGGTGAAGCCATCTGAGAATTGCCGACAATTTGACTATTTTTGCCTAGCAAAAAATCCACATTATGAATACTACACCGCTTCTTGCCCGCAACCACTGGAAAAACATAAAGGACTCAAATTATCAGGTAGCCATTTTGCCTTGGGGAGCCACCGAAGCGCACAATTACCATCTACCGTATGGAACCGATTTTATGGAGGCAGAGGCTATAGCAGAAAAGTCGGCTCACCTTGCCCAAGAAAGAGGTGCAAGCATAATTGTTTTACCTTCGATACCATTTGGTGTCAACACTGGCCAGCACGACATTAAACTGAACATCAACCTCAACCCATCGACACAGTTTATTATTTTGGATGACATAATTGCCGGCCTTCAGCGACACAACATTCATAAATTCATTGTGCTCAATGCCCATGGAGGCAACGATTTTCGTCAGATGCTTCGGGAGCTTGGATTAAAGTATCCCAAGATGTGGCTGTTTCAGGTAAATTTTTATCATATTCCGATACCAGAAGGGTTGTTTGAGGAGCGTGATGATCACGCAGGTGAGATGGAGACCAGCATGATGATGCACCTCTTCCCGGAAGCTGTTTTACCACTGAGTGAAGCCGGAGATGGTGCCTCCAAACAGATTCCAATTGAAGCATTTCGGCAAAAATGGGCATGGACCGAGCGGGAGTGGAGCAAAGTAACCCGTGATACGGGGGTGGGTAATCCACACAAAGCAACTGCCCAAAAGGGTGCTACTTTTTTTAGCCACATTACGGCACAGATTGCAGATATGTTGGTTGAGGTGGCAGACATTGAACGTGAGAATGCCTATCAGTAGCAATCTTTCGCCCTTTGAAATGCGGGTAAAAACCACCGGCCTCAGAATTATCGACCGGTGGTTGAATCACACAAACAATTGGGGGGTTAACATTGTTCGGAATGGGTCGCTTCAGCTTTTCGGCCAACCATAAGCATTTGGTCCACAATCACTTCTGTGGTGTAGTGCTTTAGTCCCTCCTTATCGTCCCAGCTTCGAGTGTTGAGTTTTCCTTCAATGGCCACTTCTTGTCCTTTCCGGACCAGTTTCTCGGCGGTTTCAGCTACGGCGCCATAGGCAACCAAACGATGCCAGGTGGTTTCCGATTTGCGGTTACCTGAATTGTCGATATAGGTCTCGTTGGTTGCCAGTGAGAAATTGGCAATTTTACGGCCGCTCTCGAGCTGCACCATCTTGGGGTCATCACCGGCATGACCAATCAAACGTACGGAGTTGTTAAGGGTATTCATGTTGTTGAGGTTAAATAGTGGGTATTCATCTAAATTTCTTTTGTTAAACATCGGAGATGAGCAAAAAAGAGTGCCCTTTCCATTTTGGCAGTAAAGAACCATTCATTCGGGGTTGGATGCAGACTGCTCCTTCTTGTCTCCCAATAACATAAGGTTTCGGGTTACAACTTCGGTAATGTATTGGGTATTGCCTGATTTGTCGGCATAGGAACGGTTTACCAACTTTCCCTCCACTGCGCAACGCGTGCCCTTCTCAAGGTATTTTACAGCGATCTCAGCTACCTTGCCATTGGCCACCACCCGATGCCAGGTGGTTTGCGTTTGCCGTTTGCCCTCGCTGTCGTTGTAAATCTCATTCGTTGCAACCGAAAAATTGACAATTTTCCGTCCGCTTTCAAATTGCAGTACTTTGGGTTTGTCGCCCAGATGGCCGATAAGCCTGACAGAATTTCTTAATGCATTCATCTTTCTAAAAATTAAGGGTTAAACAATCGGGTTAACGATGAGACAAAAGTAAATTCGACCTTACTCTGGATTCGGTATGTAAGCAATTGGTTTCGCTTAGAAACGACAGTAAGTGCTTACAAACGATTAATTTCTACCATAATTCGTTTTAATTTCGCTATTGTTGCAGCACCTTCGATCTGCGTTTGGTCAAAGGAAACTGCTCTCCCATAGATTGCATTACTTTTAACGAACCAAAGATCAGCTACACAATTGCGAAGTCGCCTGCCGAAGTACTCCTATCTCTTTTGCGTTCGAGCGCCGAAACCATCTGTTCGCTGGTTATCCCAAATCTGGGAATTTTCCGTCTTATCACATGAAACCATGGCAAGTCCAAGCTATTGAGGAGGGCCAATTGTGAAACCTGTAGGTAAGAATGATCGTTTTTGAATCACGATGCAACCATTATCCCATTGACCGAACTGTATTAAAATACCCCTTCTTCCCCTACTACTGCCCCACTCCGTCATGCAGTTTATAAGGTTAAATTTTTTGTTTGCAGCAAACAATAAGGTACCTCCGTACGTTTTAGTAAAAATAAAATTTTTAAAAATGGAAAGAGACAATACCAAAGTGACCTTTAAAGGAACCCCCATGA
>CAYGIQ010000061.1:0-14493 GCA_964349885.1 uncultured Prolixibacteraceae bacterium
TTACAGTATACTTCCAATCCTCATTACTTAATTTTTCCTTGATGTATTAACCATCATTCCTGTTTATTAATCTCATTATTCTGTATGTATACCATAGAAGAGCTCAACAAAAAGCTATTGCCCGAATTGCGTGAAATCGGCAGGGAGCTGAACGTCAAACGGATTGAGTCGTACAAAAAGCAAGAACTTATTTATAAAATTCTGGATCTCCAGTCGGTGGGTACTCCGGTAAACTCTGGTGACTCGGAAGTTTCCAAACCCAAGCCCACCATAGTTAAAAAGGAGGTGTCCGTTCGGGATTCTTCTCCTGAAGTACGTGAAGGTGCCACCAAAATCCCTGGAAAAAGGGGAAGGAAACCCAAACAACCCGTTGCGCCCCGGAAACCAGAGATTGTGCAGCCTGCTGCACAGACTGAAGCGCCAGCCGACCGTCCTCAGGGACAATCGCGCCGCGAGCAGCTGAAATCGATTATTCGGGAATTTTCGAAAGACCGTGAAAGAGGAGATGCTCCCGACGAGCAGACTACTTCGACCCCGGCTATACCCGTTACCGGTTCTGATGAGCCCAAACGATTGTTGCCTAAACCATTGATTACAAGAAGTGAAAAGGGAACCTCGGAATCGACAGAACGGAAAGAACAACGTCCGTTGACAGGGGGAGAAACAGCCTCAGATAATCAAAGGACCGAGAAGGCCGACGAAGGTGGCCGCCAACAGCAGACAGGATTTCAGCGCAAGCTGGGCAAGCCTGAATGGCAGTTAAAGCGTGAACAAAATAAAAATCGTCCTGCCGAGAAAAACAACATCGAGGGTCAGCCTGAAAAAACCTCTGAGCGCCAGCCCGAAAAGCCAGTTTTTGACAAGAATTATGAATTCGATGGCATCATTGCAAATGCTGGTGTGCTTGAAATCATGCCTGAAGGTTATGGTTTCCTCCGTTCGGCCGATTTTAATTACCTGAGTTCTCCTGATGATATTTATGTTTCGCAGTCGCAAATAAAGCTTTTTGGCTTAAAAACCGGCGATACGATCAAAGGTACGATACGGCCACCCAAAGAGGGTGAAAAATATTTTCCGTTGATTAAAGTGAATGAAATCAATGGACGCACCCCCGAATACATTCGCGACCGTTTGCCTTTCGACCATTTAACACCCCTGTTCCCGAATGAGAAATTCGAATTAACGGGTAAAGGAAACGACACAATAGCCACCCGCATTGTTGATATGTTTGCACCCATCGGTAAGGGTCAACGTGGACTTATAGTGGCACAGCCGAAGACAGGTAAAACTGTACTTCTGAAAGAGATTGCAAACGCTATTTCTGCAAACCATCCTGAAGTCTATATGATTGTACTGCTAATCGATGAGCGACCTGAAGAGGTTACCGATATGGCTAGGAGTGTAAACGCTGAGGTGGTTTCATCTACCTTCGATGAACCCGCTGAACGGCATGTAAAGGTTGCCGGCATGGTGCTCGAGAAGGCCAAAAGATTGGTCGAATGTGGCCATGATGTGGTAATACTGCTCGACTCAATTACCCGGTTGGCAAGGGCCTATAATACGGTTCAACCTGCTTCTGGGAAGGTGTTGTCGGGGGGTGTGGATGCCAATGCTCTGCAAAAACCCAAGCGCTTTTTTGGCGCTGCCCGTAACATTGAGGAGGGTGGATCGCTCACCATTCTGGCCACAGCACTAACGGAGACCGGCTCCAAGATGGATGAAGTTATTTTTGAGGAATTCAAAGGCACTGGTAACATGGAGCTTCAGCTCGATCGCCGACTTTCTAACAAGCGCATCTTCCCATCGGTCGATATCCCAGCCTCAAGTACCCGTCGTGAGGATCTCCTATTGCCAAAATATATGCTCGATAAAATGTGGATACTCAGAAACTACCTGGGAGGTATGAACTCTTTGGAGGCAATGGAGTTTATCAAAGACCGTCTCATGAAGACCCGTTCCATTGAGGAGTTTCTCATTTCAATGAATGCCGATTCATAATCTATAAGGTAGAAGCTAGATCCAACCCAGGTTACTATTTTTTATTGTTGGATTCAAAAATATGTATGATTCCCGGCCTCTGTCCGGCGAATTATGTAAAAGGCCACCTCAGCAATGGGGTGGCCTTCTACTTTTTATGAAGGAGTTTTAAAGTAGCTATTAATAAGGGTAATAATATCTGAATATCGCTATTGTATTCTCGAGATGTCAATTTTTATGACATTAATCATATCTTATTTTTACTAATTATAAATTACATAAAAAAAGGGTTATTGCAATCTCAAGATGTCAAAAAATTCCCGAAAGTAACTATTTTTGTTACGAAACATTTCAAAATTTGGCATTGGATTTCCTACACAATACCCACGCTTCGCTCCTCGAAACTTCCGACACAACACTGGAGCGGGAGTTGCTTCGACTAATCGACTGGAACCACCCTCTCATTTGTATCAAAGGGTTTAGGGGAGTAGGGAAAACTACTTTTTTGCTCGATCATATCAGAGCTACCTATGGCAACGAGCGGTCTGTGCTCTATCTTAACCTCAACAACTTTTACTTCACCAAGCGCAAAATATACTCGTTTGCTGATGAGTTCTCGAAACGGGGAGGCAAAGTTCTTTTTTTAGACCAAATCAATAAGTACCCTGAATGGTCGAGTGAATTGCGCAAGTGCCACGACGAGATACCGGGGCTTAAAATTGTATTTACTGCCTCACCTGTGTTGCGGGTTTCCGATGAGAACCCCGATCTTAAGGGCATTGTGAAGGTTTACCATCTCGACGGCTTATCGTTTCGGGAGTATTTAAATTTTCGAACCAACAGTCGTTTCCCTGTGCACACGCTAGACGAGATATTGACCGACCATCATGAGATTGCCCGCTCGATTGTAGATACCGTAAAGCCACTGGCATATTTTAGCGACTATCTGCGCAATGGCTATTATCCCTATTTCCGGGAATCGATCAATTTTTACGACGTTAACCTGCTTAAGAATGTCAATCTTGCACTTGAAATCGACATTCCATATATCAATCAGGTAGAACTAAAATATTTGTCGAAGCTTCGTAAGCTGCTGTACATCATTGCCTCAGAAACCCCTTTCACCCCTAATGTCAGCAAGTTGGCTGCTGCTATAGAGACCTCCCGTGCCACTGTGATGAATTACCTTAAGTATCTTCGAAATGCTAGGCTCATTCAGTTGCTTTACAGCAATGGCCATGAGGATGAGGCTAAAAAACCCGACAGGGTTTATATGAACAACACCAACCTGCTGTATACCATTATGCCCGAAAATACCGATTCTATCAATCTTAGGCATACCTTCTTTTACAATCAGGTCGCCAGTCGGCATCAGGTCCGTAGTTCCACAGTAGCCGATTTCCAGGTCGATCACCGCTACGAATTTCAAGTGGGTGGTCGCAAAGTTGAACCTTCGAAGGGCGTTTTTGCTGCTGCCGATATGATTGAAACCGGCGAAGGCAATAAAATACCCTTATGGCTATTTGGATTCTTGTATTAAAAATCATTTGAATAAAAAATAAAATATACCTAATCACTTGAGTTATGTCGAAAGAAAAGAAGTTCATTACGTGTGATGGTAACTATGCTGCTGCGCACATAAGTTACATGTTTAGTGAGGTAGCTTGTATTTATCCTATTACGCCATCGTCGAATATGGCTGAATATGTGGATGAATGGGCTGCCGACGGGAAGAAGAATATGTTCGGCCGTCCGATCCGATTGGCTGAAATGCAGAGCGAAGGTGGTGCTGCAGGCGCAGTGCATGGTGCGCTGCAGTCGGGTGCCCTCACTACAACCTACACTGCTTCGCAAGGCTTGTTGCTCATGATTCCGAACATGTATAAAATTGCCGGAGAACTGCTTCCTACGGTATTTCATGTCAGTGCGAGGGCTCTTGCCGGTCACGCTTTATCGATCTTCGGTGATCATAGCGACGTTTATGCTGCCCGCCAAACCGGGTTCGCACTTTTGGCTGCCGGTTCTGTTCAGGAAGAGATGGATTTGGCCGGAGTGTCCCATCTCTCAACGCTAAAGTCGCGTGTTCCTTTCCTTTCCTTTTTCGATGGCTTCCGTACATCTCACGAGGTGCAAAAGATTGAAGCTCTTAGCGTTGAGCAATTAAAACCTCTTGTCGATATGCAGGCTATTCAGGATTTTCGCGACCGGGCCATCAATCCGGAGCATCCTGTTACCCGTGGTACAGCACAAAACCCCGAAATCTTTTTTCAGGCCAAAGAGGCTTCGAACCGTTTTTACGATGCAGTTCCCGACATCGTAGAGCACTATATGCAGGAGATTGGAAAAATTTCCGGAAGAACCTACCATCCATTTACCTACTATGGTGCCCCTGATGCCGAAAACATCATTATTGCCATGGGTTCTGTTACGGAAACCATTCGCGAAACCATCGACTACCTTGCCACCAAGGGGAAAAAAGTTGGTTTGCTCGTGGTACATCTTTTCCGCCCATTTTCTGCTGAATACTTCTTTAGGGTTTTTCCAAAATCGGTGAAACGTATTGCTGTTCTCGACAGGGCTAAAGAACCAGGTTCTGAAGGTGAACCGCTCCTGCTCGATGTAAAATCAATTTTTTACGGAAAAACCAATGCTCCTGTTATTGTGGGCGGTCGATACGGACTTGGCTCCAAAGATACCACGCCCTCGCAGATCCTTAGTGTTTATGAGAATCTGGAAATGAACGAGCCTAAGACCGACTTTACCATCGGGATTATCGATGATGTTACTTTCAAGTCACTTCCACTTAAGGAGGAGATCGATATATCTCCGGCGGGTACTTACCAAGCTAAGTTCTATGGGTTGGGATCGGATGGTACCGTGGGTGCCAATAAAAATTCGATTAAAATTATTGGGGAGGCTACCGATAAATATTGTCAGGGTTATTTTCAGTACGACTCCAAAAAGTCGGGTGGTTTTACCTGCTCGCACTTAAGATTTGGCGATGTGCCCATTCGCTCTACCTATTTGGTCACCAATCCTGATTTTGTTGCTTGTCATGTTCCTACTTACGTGCGTCTTTACGATGTGTTTAAAGGCCTAAAAAAGGGTGGTTCCTTCCTTCTTAACTCTGTTCGCGATGCAGAGGAGACCAAAAAGCAACTGCCCGACCATATGAAAAAATATATGGCCGACAATGAAATCAACTTTTACATCATCAATGGTACCAAATTGGGTGAGGATTTAGGACTTGGAAACCGCACCAATACAATTATGCAGGCTGCATTTTTCAAGATAACAGGAGTAATCCCCTACGAGCTTGCCATAAAAGAGATGAAAAGTGCCATTGTTAAATCGTACGGAAACAAAGGCGAACAGATTGTGAACATGAACTTTGCAGCCGTCGATGCCGGTGGTTTGCATGTCGAAAAAGTTGAGGTTCCCACCGAATGGAAGAAAATTAAACTTGTCGGTGCAGAAAATGACGAGTCGGCCCGTCCGGCCTATATCGCCAACTTTGTGGATGTAATCAATGGTCAGAAAGGCGATTCACTTCCCGTATCGGTATTTACCGGATACGAAGATGGAACCTTTATGGCCGGAACCTCTGAATACGAAAAACGTGGCATTGCCGTAACTGTTCCAGAATGGTTGCCAGACAATTGTATTCAGTGTAACCAGTGTGCATATGTTTGTCCTCATGCTGCCATCCGTCCATTCCTGCTTTCAGAAGAGGAGGCTGCCAAAGTTCCAACAGGGGTCGAATTGCGCGATGCAACGCCGGCAAAAACTTTCCCTGGTCTGCAGTTCAGGATTCAGGTAAGTATACTCGACTGTACCGGTTGTGGTAACTGTGCCGATGTTTGTCCTTCTAAGGAAAAATCATTGGTTATGAACCCAATCGATTCACAACAGGCCGAAATTGGCAATTGGGAGTACATGGTGAAAAAGGTGAAAACCAAATCGAACCTGCCCGACAAAATGTCGAATGTTAAAAATTCGCAGTTTACCCAACCTCTGTTTGAGTTCTCGGGTGCTTGTGCTGGTTGCGGTGAAACGCCCCATATTAAACTTGTTACCCAACTGTTTGGTGAACGTATGATGGTAGCCAATGCTACTGGATGTTCCTCTATTTATGGCGGTTCTGCACCTGCAACTCCCTACCGTAAGAACAGCGATAGTGGTCGCGGACCAGCGTGGGCGAACTCTTTGTTCGAAGACAATGCCGAATATGGTTTTGGAATGGTAGAGGGGGTTCAGTCTCAAAGGGACCGTATATCTATGGTAATGCAAGATGCGCTTTCCGCTGGTGTAAGTGCCGAGGTTAAAGATGCCTTCGAAAAATGGCTCGAGACCAAGGATGATGCTAAGGTAACTGAGGAAAATTCCAACCGGGTGATTGAGGTGTTGAAAGGCAATTCGGCCGAATATGCCAAAATCATCATGTCGTTGAAACAATATCTGATTAAAAAATCGATCTGGGTAATTGGGGGTGATGGATGGGCATACGATATCGGATTTGGTGGTCTCGACCATGTACTTGCTAGCGGTCAGGATATCAATGTTCTGGTGGTCGATACGGAAGTATATTCCAATACTGGCGGCCAGTCGTCGAAATCAACCCCAACTGGTGCAGTAGCTAAGTTCGCTGCCTCTGGGAAAAAGGTCCGCAAGAAAGATTTGGGTGCCATGCTCATGTCGTATGGTTACATTTACGTTGCTCAGGTAGCAATGGGTGCCAATCAAGCTCAATACCTCAAAGCCATCAGAGAGGCTGAAGAGTATCCCGGACCATCCATCGTTATTGCCTACTCACCATGTATTGCACACGGCCTTCGCACCAGCATGGGGCAAACCCAGGAGGAGATGAAACGTGCAGTTGAGTCTGGATACTGGACACTCTATCGCTTTGACCCACGTCGTGAGGCCGAAGGCAAGAACCCGTTCCAGCTTGACTCGAAAGCACCCGATTTTCAGAAATTTCAGGGATTCCTTGACGGCGAAGTCCGCTACACATCGCTCAAAAAGTCATTCCCTGAAAATGCGGTTAAACTTTTTGCGCTTGCCGAAGAGGATGCCAAATGGCGATACAACTACTACAAGCGTCTCTCTTCAATGGAATACGAAACGCAGCAATAGTGGTTTGAACTGAAGTTCCAACGCAGTGAATAACTCCACTGCATGCTTATAAAATGCCGGAAAGGGAAATTGAACCTTTTCCGGCATTTTCGTTGTTTCCACAATGTAGAATTTGTGCAGTGGAATTGCAGCGTCTTTGTGTTTTTGAAGGAATAATTTGCGTTGATTGCAGATGTGTTATTCTCTAGAGGATTGTTTTCTAAATTCCCCCTTTCTAAGCCGGCCAAAGTAAATGGCCGACTCCCTGCGAACATGTGGCGATAGCAGGATGGTTGAGATAATGGTGGGAATTGCCATCAGCGCGAAGGCAATATCTACCAGCGAAACAATGACATTTAGTTGCGATACAGCACCCACCATTATCATGGCTATAAAGAAATAGTTGTACCAGTGCTGGTAACGCACGCCCGCCACAAAACCCAGACATTTGGCTCCATAATAGGGAAAAGCAAAAAGTGTTGAGAGTGCGAAGAACGTTACGCACAGGGTGAGCAGATATTTACCGATTGTTGGATAGGTCGATTCAAAGGCATGCGTGGTTATGGTAATTCCATCGTATCCGGTTTCATGCCATACGCCTGTTATAATAATGGCAAGCGCTGTTAGCGTGCATATGATAATGGTGTCGATGATGGGCCCCAACATGGCTACCAAGCCTTCGCGGATGGGTTCGTCGGTTTTTGCTGCACCATGGGCCATAGGAGCGGTTCCCAATCCTGCCTCGTTCGAAAAGGCAGCTCTGCGAACGCCAGTAACAATTACAGCCCCAACTGCACCCCCCAATACAGCATTGCCCGTAAACGCATCGTAAACAATTAATTTCAAAGAGGGGATAATCTCGGAAGGATTTGCAAACACTATTCCGAGAACCGCCAGCATATAGATAACGACCATTATAGGAACCAACCTTCCGGTAACCCTTCCAATTCTTTTGATTCCACCAACTACGACCAAAGCCACAAGGGTGGCAATAAGCATACCTGTAAGCAAATCAGTTGCAAATGATACGTTAACATTGTTGGGAACCAGTATGGCGTCGCGGATAATTTGTGTCAGCTGATTGGCCTGAAAAAGGGGAGAAACCCCCACCATTCCCACGATCGAGAAAAAGAGGGCCATTGGCATCCATTTGCGTCCCAATCCTTCTCTGATGTAGTACATAGGACCTCCCTGTAACTCCCCTCCATTGTCGTATCCCCTAAACATTACTGCCAGTGTGCATTCAAAATATTTTGTACTAACACCCACCAATGCCGAAATCCACATCCAGAAGATAGCCCCCGGTCCCCCCATGGTAATAGCAATGGCTACTCCACTGATATTTCCCATTCCAACTGTGCCGGCAAGGGCAGTCGATAGGGTTTGATAGTGACTGAGTTGTCCTTTTTCTTCTGGCCTGTCGAACTTTCCGGTAAGGATGGAAATTGCATGGCCGACATAGCGTACAGGTGCTAACCGAGAATATATCAGGAAATAGAGACCGCCGCCAAGCAACAGCACCAACATTGGGACACCCCAAATTTGGTTAGCAGCCTCTATAATCAGTGCTCCTGCAGCTTCAAGCATTGCTGTATCAGAAAGTAACCGTTACGAGAACCGGCAAGTGGTCGGAAGGCCATCGGTTTTCCCATGCATCGGTAAGGGCACCATATCGATGCACTTTTACCTGACTGTTTACAAAGACATAATCGATGCGGTTGTCGAGCGGATGGTTGCGTCTAAAGCCGTTAAAGGTACCAACGGGTCCGTAAGGAGGAATCTGGGTTACTTCGAAGGCGTCGTTCATTTTCTGCTTCATCAATTGCACCGGAATCGTTTCGGGAGTAAGGTTAAAGTCACCTGTAAGAATTACCGGAATTGATGTGTTGCCACTTAATTCTACGATTTTGGTATGGATGAGGAGCGCCGATTCGGCACGGGCAGTTTGCCCTATATGATCGAAGTGGGTGTTGTAAAGAAAAAACTCCTTGCCATTGTCTTTGCGCTTAAACTTTCCCCAGCTACAGATTCGTGGTAAGGATGCATCCCACCCTTTGGAGGGAACAGCGGGGGTTTCCGACAACCAGAACTGGCCACTTTCGAGCAATGTAAAAGCAGACGTATTATAGAAAATGGGAGAGAATTCACCTCCTTGTATTCCATCGTCGCGCCCGGTTCCCAGCCATGCAAATTCCGGCATCGCTTGGGCAATATCGAGAATCTGACCATGAAGGGCTTCTTGAAGTCCAAATATGTCTGCTTGATGAAATCGGAGCAATGAGGTTACCATCTCTATGCGGTTCGGCCAGGCATTGACACTGTCGCGGGGATTGTTGAAGCGTATGTTGTAACTTATTATGTTTAAAGGTTGTGCAAGGCTGGAGAGCGATGCCACCATCAGGAATAAAATAAGCAGCTTTTTCATTGGGATATAGTATTGTAAGGTTTGCAAAATACAAATTGACCAAATGCACAATCAGAATCATCGCCGGCTATCAGAGTATGCCTAATATCACCACCTTTCTGGATTACGTATTCGTAGCAAAATTGAGCAATGGTATCAAAATATTGAGTAAGGGGAGTGCCTGCCAACTCATGGCCACCTCCACAGGTGGTATGCAGCCAGTGCGGAGTGCCAAAATCTTTAAGCCTGCTGGAAATGGAAAGCGAACCATGCAGCATTAAATGACCGGGTTTATCGGGAGCGCAGTGATGATGTGAAGCAGTTGCAAAGGGTACCAGATTATCGCAGGTGCCATGGAACATTAAAGTTGGCACAGCACTTTCTGAAGTAATCTGGCTAAGATCTGTTATGGCACCAGCCAGCCCGATCAATCCGGCAATCTTGAAAGGTCTATCTTTCTGGTCGGCTACGAAATTTCCGTAAGCCATCATCAAAATGGCCTCAGCCCCAGCACTGCTTCCGGCTAGAATGACCTTCTCCATATCCAATCTCCAGTCCGAGGCTTTGTTTTGAAGGTAGTAGAGGGCATCGTTTATGTCTTCGACGGATGCGGTAAAGGTTTCAATTTTTTCGGTAGCCGGGCATTCACAACCAAATCCGGTAGGTTCATTTTTTCTCAGCAACCGATAACTTATTGAACCAACTGCATAGCCATAGCTGGTAAGTTTTTGGGCAAAGGTTACTATTTCGTTGCTGGCTCGAGAACCCGAACTGAACCCCCCTCCATGCACAAACAGTACCAAAGGTCTTACTCTGTCTTCCTCATCAACAGGTGCATATAGGTCAACAAATAAGGTATCGGTGCCTTTAATTGCGTAGGGAAAACTTGCAGTGATGGATTGCTCGAATACGGGAGACCTAAATCTTGCTTTTTCATCAGCTACAGCAGTGCTTACTCCTGTGAGGAGTATAAAAAGCATAATCAGATAAACCGAAAACCGGTTGGTCATGATGTATTAATTTCTTTGAAATGCTCCGTGAGCAATGAATTAATTAGAGCGAAGGCCCTAAAATAGTAAAAATCCGGTAGCATAGCACCGGACTTTTACATCCATAGGTTTGGTCCTTCAGGTTCTGGGGCTTAAGTGGGCAACTTAAAAGCGTTGTCTAGGTGTGTATTTTGTGTGCAAAAGCTTGTGCGAAAGATCGCTAAGCGGTTCTTTAAGAAAATCGTGGTAGAGTTTCTTAACTTCCGGGTTTTCGTGCGATTTGCGCAACTTCATCTGGGTATCCTCGGCATAGATCGCCTCGGTCCGTTTTTTGCGAATTTCGGGACTGGTAGGAATGGGCTGGCCACCGCCACCAAGACAACCACCCGGACATGCCATGATTTCGATGAAGTGGTATTCTTTCTTGCCACTTTTAACAGCATCCATCACTCTTTTGGCGTTTACCAGTCCGTGGGCAATCGCGCATTTGAGCTCTACTCCGTCGAGAAATGCCCAAGCGGGCAGTGGGTCTGATATTTTTATGGTTGCTTCCTTTACTCCTTCCATTCCTCTTACGGCCATTATGTCGAGGTTTTTAAAGGGAACCTCCCTGCCGGTAACCAGTTCGTAGGCAGTTCTTAAAGCTGCTTCCATTACGCCGCCTGTAGCTCCAAAAATTACACCTGCACCGGTCGATTCTCCCATTAGTCGATCGTACTTGGCTTCCTCGAGTGCTTTAAAATTGATGCCAGCCTGTTTGATCATAATGGCCAATTCTCGTGTAGTAAGCACATAATCAACATCCCTGTAACCACTGTCGAACATCTCGGGTCGGTTGGCTTCAAATTTTTTAGCCGTGCAAGGCATAATGGAAACCGATACTATTTTGTCTGGTTCCAGATTTCTCGCCTTTGCGTAGTAGGTTTTTACCAGTGCTCCAAACATCTGTTGCGGCGATTTGCAGGTCGACAGATTGTCGAGGTACTCTGGATAGAGGTGTTCGATGTATTTTATCCAACCAGGTGAGCAGGAGGTGGCCATGGGGAGTTTCACGTTCGGGTCGTGATCTACAAGTGCCTTTTTTAGGCGGGTAAGCAGTTCTGTTCCTTCTTCCATAATGGTGAGGTCGGCGGTAAAGTCGGTATCGAGCACCGAGTCAAAGCCAAGGCGTTTCAATGCGGCTACCATTCGGCCGGTTGCCCGTGAACCAGGTTCAAAGCCCAGCTCTTCTCCCAATCCAATTCTGACAGCGGGAGCAGTTTGAACAACTACATGTTTGTTGGGATTGGCAATGGCTTCCCAAACTTCCTCGATGTAATTTTTTTCTACCAGTGCTCCGGTCGGACAATGGTTAATGCACTGTCCGCAATTGGTGCACACCACAGCGCTCATCGATTTCTCCATGAAAGTACTGATCTTCATATGGTCTCCCTTATAGGCCACGGTCAGGGCATTTACCCCCTGAAGTTCGGCACAGGTTCGAACACAGCGTTGGCAGCGAATGCATTTGCTGTCGTCCTTTATGATGGAGGGAGAGAACATATCGATGGTGTAGGATTTATAGGGTACCAATTCTATAAAATCCTGGGTCATAATTTTGTATTCCGAAGCCAGCTCCTGAAGTTCGCAGTTTCCATTGCGGTAACATTTGGTACAGTCGGCATTGTGCTCCGAGAGGAGCAGTTCAATAATATGTTTTCTGGAGTTTCTGACTTTCAGACTATTGGTCATAATCTCCATGCCTTCTTCTATGGGTGTGGCGCAGGCAGCCGACAGCCGTTTTTGTCCGGCTACTTCAATAACACAAACCCTGCAATTGCCGGCAACACAAAGGTCTTTGTGATAGCATAAGGTTGGAATAATTATGCCATTATCGCTGGCAGCATCCAAGATGGTTGTCCCTGGATCGACCTTGGCCGGAAATCCGTTGATGGTAATATTTAATTTTTTCTGAGTCATGGGTGTAGGTCTAAAAATTAGTAAATCATCTCTTCCCTAAAGTTCTCTACGATCGAGGAGAAGGAATTGGCAACCGATTGTCCAAGTCCGCATTTGGCGGTTAGCTGCATGGTTTCTGTAAGCCTGAGCAGCTTGTCGAGGTAACTGGCCGGCTTTTCGGCTCGTTTAACCGCTTTAATACCGATCAATAGTTGCTGACACCCTACCCTGCACGGCGTACATTGCCCGCACGACTCTTCCCTGAAAAATTCAAGGTAGTTATCGAGAACGTTGTACATAGAACGGGAGCTGTTGAAGAGCATCATAGAACCTCCTGTTGGCAGTGAAATTCCGGTAAGTTTCCCTTGGTATCCAATGGCCGTATCGGCAAACTTTTTCCGGGGAACTAGAAACCCCGAGGCTCCGCCTACCTGAACAGATTTTGTATCTCCATCGCCAAATTCATAAACAAAGTCCTGCAAGCTCATGCCGAGTTCCAGTTCATAAATTCCAGGTTTTGGGGTATCTCCCGATACCGAGAAAAGCTTGGTGCCGCGCGAGTATTGTACGCCTAGGTCGTAGAATTTTTTGGCACCATATTTAAAGATGGTAAAAGTGTGGGCCAGTGTTTCAACATTGTTGATTACTGTTGGCTGTCCCATGTATCCGTAAGTAGTAGGGTAGGGCGGCTTATTACGTGGTTCACCACGCTTACCTTCCATCGATTCGAAGAGAGCTGTCTCCTCACCACAAATGTAGGCACCGCTGCCCATAAAGACTTTTATACTGAAGTTGAGATTGATTTGTTTGCAGTAGTATTCAAACTCTTCAATAACCTTTTCAAGTTCCTGCCGCAGAAACCAATATTCGTTGCGTAAGTATATGATGCCTTCACTGGCCCCGATTACATGCGCGCATGCCACCATTGCGGTTAACACTTTATAGGGTACGCGTTGCAAAATCTCGCGGTCTTTAAAGGTTCCTGGTTCGCCCTCATCTGCATTGCAGATAACATATTTTTTTGCCGATTTGGCTTCTGAGGCAACCTTCCACTTTAACCCAGTTGGAAATCCTGCGCCACCCCGGCCTTTTAGTTCGGAGCTTATGAGTTCATTGATCAGTTCTGAAGGAGATTGGCTGATGATTTTCCCGAGTACCTCCTCCCAGTCATTTTCGTTCTTAAAAATAAAGTCTACTCGTTTAAGCTGATATGCTGTTGTCATAATAATCGATTTAAAGGTTATTTGCCCATGTAACTGGAAAGTACCTCTCGTACCTTTTCAGGAGTTAGGTCGGTAAAAACATCGTGGTTTATGAGCATTGCCGGAGCTTTATGGCATAGCCCCAGACAGTTGGTTTCGACCAGCGAGAACATATTATCGTTGGTGGTTTCTCCAACCTTAATTTTTAACATATCCTCGATTGAAAAGAGGACCTGATTTTTACCCTTCATGGCACAACTAATGGTTTTGCATATCCGAATAATATTCTTGCCCATCTTTTTTACTTCCAGAAAGGAGTAAAATGTGGCGGTGCCATATACTTCGGCAGCCGGCAAATCCATCTCCCTTGCAATTTCAATCATAGAAGCCTCCGAAAGGTAGCGCTCCTGTTCCACCACACCTTGCATTACAGGAAGCAGGTGCTCTCTGTTGCGGCCATGCTGGTCGCACAGATTACGTATCAAATCTTGAAGTGGACTCATAGAGTAGTTGTTATAAGGTTTACAATTGGTTTTATTGGTTTCAAAAGGTTCTTGCAGTTCAACTGGAAACAGTCTTTTTCTAGAAACTGGTTACACTATAAAATTAAGAGAATGAGGCTTTTTAAAACCTAACGAATCTCTTGTTGTGTTCTGTTTAAGAGCATGTTTAATGCATTACCTCAGAGTTTTCAGGGATTTGCCGACCCTTTTGCCGGCTGTGTGTGGCTTTCACACAGCTTTTTGAGCCGATTTGGTTCCGTTGAATTGGATTTGCCCTGCCAAGGGGATGCAGACTTATCCTAATGGCTGATTTGGTCTTTGATTTAACCTTAAGTTAATATTGGGGAAATGAAGTAGGTCTGATT
>CAYGIQ010000062.1:0-6755 GCA_964349885.1 uncultured Prolixibacteraceae bacterium
GAATACACCAGTTGTCGGAGGGCACCACCATAATGGTAGGCTTTTTAGCCTGACCTGCAGCCAACAAGGCAAATAAGGTCAGGCCAAGGGTGAGGATCAATATTCGTTTTTTCATAGATGCGCTTTTTTGGTTAATATCTTTCAGTTCGTCGTATCTCATTTTTGTTCGGATGTTCGGTAAATGTGCTTGTAACGCATAGTCTTTTTTTACACAACCCTCGGGTACGTTTCACTTAGATTGTGCTTTGCGCAAAATGTGGTTAGAACCCCTGACCCAGTGGTGGAATAATACCGGCAGCCTCGAGTTCACGTCGCAGCTGTGCATGCATAACCGACACCACAACGCCAACTTTATAGGTATTTCGATCCACCTTTATGCGGTCGACCGAACCATCGCCTGTCTGCGAAACAAATCTCAGGTAGCTGCCACCATCGCTAAAAAAGTTATTGAAGAAATCGGCATGCTGAACCTCAGCACCTGGCCTGTTCACCAATGGCCGCATCATACAACCCGGTCGACCTCCTGAAATACCTTTAAAAACTACAGCATGAACCGCATTTTTCCTAGCCTGATAAGCCGCATCCTGCGGTTTCTTGCCGAATCCCCAAACCTTAACAAGCTGGGTGCCATCCATTCCAGTACCCATACATTCTACCTCGTAATTGCCCATAACGTATCCTGCCGCCCTGCGATCCCTACGGGTTTGGGCATCGGCAACAGAAACCATCAAAAGCATCAAAATCAAAATTCCAACTAATCTTTTCATAATATTCTCTTTAAAAAATAACAACTTCAATCTATCTCTCTGCAACGCTGTGCTGATCTATAGTTCACTAAAACATTACCCTTACCCCCAGACTAGCACCGGCACCTCCCCTTCCGGGAAACTGATCGGAATAGGTAAAAGAGACCGGATCTATGGTATCCGATTCTCTGAAAGTGCCGACAATGATGGCTGCCATACTGACGGCCGGAACCAACTGTATGTTATGGGTAACATGCAGCCCAAGTCGAGCCCCCACTTCTGCAAAATAGCTCTCAAATCGAGCATTGCTGTCGTTCGAGGGGGTAGCCATCTCATAACCAACACCAACAAAAGGATCGACATAAATATTGGGTATGAAATAGATCTCTTTGCTGGCCCCCAGACTTGCCCTAAAGAGCATGAAGTTTGTGTCTTCCAACAGCGGACTGTAATAATATTCACCAACATTGACCCCCCCTTCGAGATAGAGTTTTACGCCGGTCATACCCTTGGCAACCCCACTTTTTCCTGAAATTTCGTAAAGAAATGGAGAAACCAGCATTTCGAGTCGCAGGGTACCACCCGACAGTCCTCCGGCGGAATACCCGGCATAAACGTTCGCTCCAGTAGCGTTCCGTTGCTCAGCAAACATGCCCAAATTGTCGATTTTCCCGCCGGCTATCTGATAAAAAAGGGAAGGGTCGCTTGCCCCATCGGCGAGTCCAAGGTTGTTGACCACGCTCATCGATCGGATAACACCCTTCTGTTTGCTGTATACATTACCCCTTCGGTCTTCGCGGTTCTCGTAAACGAAGTAGCGCTGGTCAAATTTTAATCCCTCTTTACGACCAATTTTAATCGCTATTGGATTAACATCGAAAATCATAGCCCGAACCCTAAAGGCTTCGCTGGTGCGCTCAAGCTGAAGCATAGCATAGTTGTGGGCGGTCTCCAGAAGCGTTGCCAACTGCTGATCTTGGGTTTTTTGAATCCTTGGGGCCAGGGTTTCACCTGGATTAAACTGAAGCGCCGTAATATCTTGCGAGAAACTATTCACCAATACCACTGGGAACTGGGTCTGATCGAACCTTACTCTACGCTGATCCTTATCGGCAGTACCCTCCGAAACCCATAAATTTTCGAAGAAGTTGGCAGCAACCGCCTCAGAAAAATCGAGTTTATATACATAACTATTCATTTTGGCCATAAACCCATTCATCTTACGCGCATTGGCCGGAACGCTATCTCTGGCGTACACCTCATTCATGGTTAAAATTTCGGGGAAATCGATGACTATAATGTAGGAGTTATCCACCAGACCCATTCCCATATCTTGCAATCCGGCTGTGCCACGTTTCGATGCCGAGGCCACCAGCAGGTCGTTGTCGGAGGCATTATAAACCCCTCGATTGGCCAATGTTGCCACTCCGAAAGTACCATCTGCCGAACGATCGAACCACAACTCCAACAATTGGTGAGGAACCCGCGAAGTATGCAGGGCCGTCTCCACAGCTGAAGGAGGAACCAAGTGTTTGTCGGCATCATCGATGGCTATGCGTGCGCGGTTTACCTGAACATACATCGACGAAAAAGAGAGCGAATTATCGAAATACTTTGGCTGAACCTGAACCGAATCCATCAGCTTAATAAGCGTTGGAGCGTAACGGTCGTTGGAATGCATCAACAAAAGTGTTAAAGCATTTCGATTATAATCCGTACTTACCTCTTGCCTAACCTGAGCGTTCAGGGTAAGCTGAGTACCTAAAAACAGCAAAATCAAAAGGGCTGGTGATAACAATTTCATAGCAATAGGTATTTGGTTTTAGACAGAGCAGTTGCTATCGGGATATATGGTAAACAAAGACTTTCCCATTGCGGAAATGCCTCCTCCGGATGCAGATCGGGCTACATCGGAATCCATCAAAAAAAATCGGGATGGACTCGACTTCATGGCATAAGTTTTAGATTTCAAATAAATTTATGAATAATGCTTAAGTGCCTACGTTCAAATCGTAAATATTTTAAACCCCCAAAATATTTACGATTTGATACAACCTAAATGGAAAAACAATCTCCTTTTAATTCCAATTTAAATAAATATATATCAAGCAATTAAACAGCAGCTACAGCCCTAAGGCCGATTTTTCCCAAGAATGTTATGGTTGGATGCTCAATCAAATCTCCGTAAATTGGAAGATGGAACTTTGAAGCTGTTCTAATCAAAAAAAACATCTGTTCAGTAAATCAATTACCAACATTAAACGTTATGAAACGTACCCTTTTACTTTTGCTGGCATTGCTGCTGATTGCACCTGTTTATGGTCAGCGTTACAGGCAGTCCGACCTTAAGGCTGGCAACTTTGTTTTTCAGAACCGGAAAGTGCATTTCGAAAAAGTCTACCGCCACAACCTGTCGATGACCAATCTGGAGCGCCACCTCAAATCGCTGAACGATCCATCAAGTGGGATGCAGGTAAAAATCATCGACGAGGCCGGCATGAACGGGGTAATGATTCGCTATCAGCTCGATTGGACAACAGCGGGATTCAGAAACTGGAAAATCCCTACCTATCTTCGCTATCCTATCAACGCCAATTTTGAGGTCGTAAAAAACAATGGGAATTACCGCGTTCGGGTTACCGACATCTGGTTCTCCAACATGGCAAAGTCGGGAGGCAATCAGCACTTAACCCTAGAGAACATGGTTTCAAAAAATCTATCGATCGGATTTTCCAAGAAGAAACGGGCCATGAGAGCCCTTTCTATACTCGATCAGAACCTCGAAGAGATGTTCAGCGGCATTCCAGCTGAATGGTAACATCATAGGGCGGAGCACCAAGATTGGGGCTAACTTTTTCTCCCTGAAAGCTTTAAATTCCTATATTTGTGCATTTTTTACACAAGGGGTGAAAACCATTGCACAATATGTCAGGTAAATTTAAGGAATACAAACAGTTAGATCTATCACAGATCAACAAGGAAATTAGGCAAAAGTGGGAAGCCGATGATACTTTTCACAAAAGTATTTATACCCGTGAAGGCCACGATACCTTTGTGTTTTATGAGGGCCCACCCTCGGCCAATGGGATGCCCGGCATCCATCATGTTATGTCGAGGGCCATCAAAGATATTTTTTGCCGTTACAAAACCATGAAGGGATTCAGGGTACACCGCAAGGCAGGATGGGACACCCATGGTTTGCCCATAGAACTTGGGGTAGAGAAGACACTCAACATCAAAAAAGAGGATATAGGCACCAAAATCTCGGTTGAAGAATACAACCAAGCTTGTCGTGTTGAAGTAATGAAATACACCCGTGAGTGGGAAGAACTCACCCGCCTTATGGGCTATTGGGTAAATATGGACGACCCCTACATCACTTTCGACAGCCGATATATTGAGACGCTATGGTGGTTGCTTAAAAAGATTTATGAAAAGGGATTGCTCTACAAGGGTTACACCATTCAACCCTACTCACCCGCAGCTGGTACTGGTCTGAGCTCACATGAATTAAATCAGCCAGGTTGTTACCGCGACGTTAAAGACACTACCGCTGTGGCACAGTTCCGAGTGCTGCGAGAAGGAGCTTCTGCCAATATTTACGCCCCAGATGACGAGATGCTCTGCATGTTGGCCTGGACCACCACGCCATGGACACTGCCTTCCAATACTGCACTTTGTGTTGGGCCCGAAATAACCTATGTTAAGGTGCGCACGTTTAATCCATACTCCGGAGAAGCGGTATCGCTTATTCTGGCAAAAGATCTGCTCCATGCCCATTTCGATTCAACCGCTGGCGAACTGGATTTGGATAGCTATCAGCTCGGCGATAAAAAGATTCCATGGAAGATAACTGGCACCTATACTGGGAGGGAACTGGCCGGTTTGCGCTACGAACAGCTTATTGAGTGGGTACAACCCATGGGAGATGCCTTTAGGGTAATTACCGGTGATTTTGTGACCACCGCCGAAGGAACCGGAATTGTGCACATTGCGCCCACCTTTGGAGCCGACGACGACCGGGTTGGCCGACTCAATGGTATTGCTCCCCTCACCGTTATTGACCTCGATGGCAAAACGCAGCCCCTGGTAGATAAAAGTGGTCGCTTCTTCCCCATCGATCAATTGGATGCTGAATTTGTTGACCGCTATGTCAGGAGAGAAAAATACCGCGATTTCGAGGGGAAATACGTCAAAAACGAGTACGACGAAACCCTTACGGCAACCGACACCACTACCGATGTCTTGATTGCCATTATGCTAAAGCAGGAGAACAAAGCCTTTAAGGTCGAAAAATATCTACACAGTTATCCCCACTGCTGGCGCACCGATAAACCTATTCTCTACTATCCGCTCGACGCTTGGTTCATCAAAACTACTGCGGTTAAGGATAAGATGATCGAACTTAACAATACCATCAATTGGAAACCCAAATCCACCGGAACTGGCCGTTTTGGCAACTGGCTGGAGAATCTGGTCGACTGGAACCTCAGCCGCTCACGTTTCTGGGGCACACCCCTGCCCATTTGGCGCACCGAAGATGGTACCGAAGAGAAATGCATAGGCTCGGCCGAAGAGCTTATGAAGGAGATCAATGCAGCCGTGGAGGCGGGTTGCATGGATAAAAACCCTTATAAGGGATTTGTCACCGGCTTAAACACGAAAGAAAACTACGAAAACATCGATCTCCATAAACCGTATGTCGACCAGATAACACTGGTTTCGGCGACCGGAAAAAAAATGTTCAGAGAACCCGACTTAATCGACGTTTGGTTCGATTCGGGTGCAATGCCTTATGCCCAATGGCACTATCCCTTCGAACAGAGTCAAAATTTACCCTTTCCGGCCGATTTTATTGCCGAAGGGGTCGACCAAACCCGTGGATGGTTTTTTACCCTCCACGCCATTGCCACCATGATCGATGAATCGGTTGCATTCCGCAACATCATCAGCAATGGTTTGGTCCTGGATAAAAACGGCAATAAGATGTCGAAACGTCTGGGCAATGCCGTCGATCCTTTTACCACCATTGAGAAATATGGGTCAGATCCTCTGCGCTGGTATATGATTACGAATGCACAGCCATGGGACAATCTGAAATTCGATATCGAAGGAATAGATGAAGTGCGCCGAAAATTCTTTGGCACCCTCTACAATACCTACAACTTCTTTGCCCTGTATGCCAACCTCGACAACTTTGCATGTAGAGAGACGGAAATACCAGTTACTGAAAGGCCTGAACTCGATCGTTGGATCATCTCGCTGCTAAATAGCCTGATAAGCGAGGTCGCCGACAGCTACGAGAGCTATGAACCCACCCGGGCCGGAAGGGCGATTTCAGATTTTGTTATGGAAAACCTCTCCAACTGGTACGTTCGCCTGAGCCGCAAACGCTATTGGGGAGGAACCGGCACGGCTGAAAATCTGTCGGCTTTTCAAACGCTCTACACTTGCCTGTATGAAGTGGCAAAACTGATGGCACCTATTGCACCCTTTTATGCCGACCAACTCTACAGTGATCTCAACGATGTAACCGGTCGGGAAGAGCGCCAAAGTGTTCATCTCGCCGACTTTCCGAAAGCCGACCTTTCTTTGATCGACAAAGAACTTGAAGAAAAAATGGCCCTGGCCCAGCGTGCATCTTCTATGATTCTGGCATTGCGACGCAAGGAGAAGATCAAGGTGCGCCAACCCCTGGCCAAAATTCTGGTGCCCGTTCTCAACGATCGGTTCAGGGAGCAGTTCGAAGCCGTTAAAAACATCATCGCCAGCGAGGTAAACATCAAAGAGATTGAATTCCTGACCGATGCCTCTTCGGGAGTAATACAGAAGAAAATTAAGCCCAACTTCAAAACCCTCGGACCAAAGCATGGAAAGCTAATGAAAGAAATTAGCACATTGCTGGCTGGGTTTAGCCAAACCAACATCAACCTACTCGAGCGGGAAGGAACTTTTAACATCCATCCTTCAGGAATTACGGTGGAACTAACGCCCGAAGATGTTGAGATT
>CAYGIQ010000062.1:6765-14486 GCA_964349885.1 uncultured Prolixibacteraceae bacterium
TGAGATTACCACCGAAGACATTCCCGGCTGGCTGGTTGCTTCAGAAGGAAATCTAACCCTGGCTCTGGATATCCATATTACTCCCGAATTGCGTTATGAAGGAATTGCCCGTGAATTCATCAATAAGATTCAAAACATTCGAAAAGAGAGTGGCTTCGAGGTTTCAGACCGAATTGAACTGAAAATCCAGAAACACGAATCAATCAACGAAGCGGTAGAATTACACGCTGCCTATATCAGTGCTCAAACCCTTGCTGCGAGCTTAGAACTGGTTTCCGATCTAGACACTGCCTCTGCGAAAAGTGTGGAAATTGAGGAGGGAGTGGAAACTTTTATCGGGGTTACCCGTTTGGTGGTTGCATCAACAAGATATACCGATTAGCGGGAATAGGACAATCCTTTTTTTGTTATATTTAACAGATTTGCCGGAACAGGCATTTAACAATTTAAAACATTGGATCATGAGTGAGAAAACCAGATATTCAGACGATGAACTTCAGGAATTTAAGCAAATAATTCTGCGAAAAATAGGCAAGGCCCAGAAGGATTACGAGACGTATCGCAACTCAATTACCCATAGCGACGGCAACGACACCATGGATACTTCTCCCACCTTTAAAGTACTAGAGGAGGGCGCAGCTACCCTATCGAAAGAAGAGGCCGGAAAATTGGCCCAACGCCAGTTGAAATTTCTCCAGCACTTGCAGGCCGCCCTCATTCGCATCGAAAACAAAACCTATGGGGTTTGTCGTGAAACCGGAAAACTGATCGAAAAGGAGAGGTTGATGGCGGTTCCGCATGCGACCCTCTGCATCGACGCGAAGATGAATCAAAAATAGTATCGTTTTTCCAAACACTAATAGGAGTTTCTGCGTCTCAACAACGTCAGTTTGCCCTAAAATTGTGTCCAATATTTTTTCTACATGAAGATTTCGAGATCCGGATCAATCCTATTGTTAATCGTTACCATTCTGCTTGTCGACCAGATACTGAAGTTCTGGATAAAAACCCATATGGCCTTAGGTGATGAATTCAGGATTGCAGGCAACTGGTTTATCATCCATTTTGTCGAGAACAATGGTATGGCATTCGGTTTTGAATTTGCCGGAGCCTATGGAAAAATGTTCCTAAGCCTCTTCCGCATTGTGGCTGTTATTGGCATTGGATGGTATCTTCTGCACCTACTCAAAAAAAATCTACCTTTAGGCTTCCTCGTAAGCATTGCACTGATTTTCTCTGGAGCGATGGGAAACATTATCGACAGTGTCTTTTATGGGGTAATATTCGACCACAGCTACGGACAGGTAGCATCATTGTTCCCTGAGGGAGGAGGTTATAGTTCATTGTTGCATGGGAAAGTGGTGGATATGTTTTATTTCCCCATCATCAACGGCTTCTATCCCGACTGGGTTCCTCTTCTTGGGGGAAGAGAATTTGTCTTTTTCCGACCAGTATTTAACATTGCCGATTCCTCCATTTCGCTGGGCATTTTTTCAATTTTGCTTTTTTACCGGCGACAGTTCGACAGTCTGGCCAATGATCCAAAGGAACTAAACGGCGAAACCAATCTACCAGAACAATCCGAGGAAGCCGAGACCATCCCATCGCAAGAAACCGACGAACAGGCATCCGAAGAGCCACTCAATCCATCCTGATGAAACCAACACTCTCTATCTATAATTCACTGACACGGTCCAGAGAGCCATTTGTTCCATTGGTCGAAGGTCGCGTCGGGCTCTATGTTTGTGGTCCGACAGTCTATAGCGATACCCATTTGGGCCATGCCCGCCCTGCCATTACCTTCGATGTATTGTATCGGGCACTTATGCACCTTGGCTTTAGCGTCAGATATGTTAGAAACATTACCGATGTAGGACATCTTGAAGACGAAAATGCTGAAGCCGGGGAGGATAAAATCTCAAAACGCGCTCGCCTCGAAAAGATAGAGCCCATGGAAGTGGTTCAAAAGTACATGAACTCTTTTCACCGATGCATGGATCGGCTCAACACACTTCCACCCTCCATTGAACCCCGGGCAAGTGGGCATATTATCGAGCAACAGACCATGATAGAACAGATTCTTCGGAACGGTTTCGCCTATGAGTCGAACGGCTCTGTCTATTTCGATGTGGAACGCTACAACCAGCAGTATCACTATGGGAAATTGTCGGGGCGAAACCTCGACGATATTCGGCTCAATACCCGTCAGCTGGATGGCCAGGCTGAGAAAAAGAACCCTTTCGATTTTGCCCTCTGGAAAAAAGCTGCTCCCGAACACATTATGCAGTGGCCTTCGCGATGGGGCGATGGATTTCCGGGATGGCATTTAGAATGCTCGGCCATGAGCACCAAATACCTAGGCGAAAATTTCGATATCCACGGAGGTGGCCTCGACCTGCAATTTCCCCACCACGAATGCGAAATCGCCCAATCGGCCGCCGCTCTTGGGCACGAATCGGTGCGCTATTGGATGCACAACAACATGATTACCATCAATGGCCAAAAAATGGCCCGGTCGCTGGGTAATTTCATCACCCTCGATCAGCTTTTTACCGGTCGTCATGACCTTTTACAACAACCCTATTCTCCAATGACCATCCGGTTCTTTATCCTACAGGCACACTACCGGAGCACGCTCGATTTCTCGAACGAGGCACTGCAGGCTGCCGAAAAGGGCCTTCAGAGGCTCACACGCGCCATGGAGCTGCTTAACCGAATACAACCCTCGTCAGAAAGCAGCATTGATATAGCGGTGCTGCGGAAAGGCTGCTACGATGCCATTACCGACGACCTAAACACCCCTATTGTAATAGCCCACCTCTTCGATGGGGTTCGCACCATCAATGCGCTTCATGCCGGCTCCCTCAAAGCTTCTGAGCAAGACCTGAGCGACCTGAAAGCACTCTACCACACATTTGTTTTTGAAATCTTGGGACTTATATCCGAACAGTCCATTGCTACTGGAGACGATGCTCTGCTGAGAAAAGTAATCGATCTGGTGTTGCAACTGCGGATGGAGGCCAAATCAAACAAAGATTGGGCAACCTCCGACAAAATTCGCAATGAACTTACCCAAATGGGAATTACCATTAAAGACCTCAAGGAGGGCTTCGAATGGGAGCTACCCTAAAGAGTTGAAAATATGCATAACTTAAATTATAGCCTATGTTTTCAGGAATCGTTGAAGGAACCGGCATTGTTGTGGCCATAGAGAAGGATCAGGAAAACCTGCACTTTACCCTACACTGGGAGAAAGCCGGTGAGCTAAAAATCGACCAGAGTCTCTCGCACAACGGAGTTTGCCTTACAGTAGTTGCTGTCGACGAAGCATTCTCGACCTACCAAGTTACCGCCATCAAAGAGACCCTCGAAAAATCGAACCTGGGCAAACTAAACGCAGGATCGAAGGTAAACCTCGAGCGGAGTATGCCTATGAATGGGAGGCTCGACGGGCACATTGTGCAGGGACATGTAGACCAGACGGCAGTTTGCACAAAGGTTGAAGAAGCCAATGGCAGCTGGTATTATACTTTTGAATATGCCTTCGACCATGAGATGGCCAAACAAGGTTATATGACGGTAGAGAAAGGCTCTGTTACCGTTAACGGCGTTAGCCTTACCGTTGTCAACTCAAAAGACAACAGCTTTCAGGTGGCCATTATTCCCTACACCTGGGAGGTAACCAATTTCCATACATTTGAACCCGGAAGCTTGATAAACCTAGAATTTGATATCATTGGGAAATACCTCAGTAAGCTCATGCGGTATCAGTAGAATTCGAACTTTTTGATGGTTGGGCTGTTCCTCTGCAAAAGCTGTAGCCATGAACAAAACTGTATTGATTACCGGCAGCGCTCTGCGTCTTGGAAGGGCAGCAGCAATGCATCTTGCCCATAAAGGATGGAACATTGCTCTTCATTACAACCGCTCGGAAAGTGCGGCTGTGCAATTGTCGGGAGAACTGGGAAGCAAATTCCCAGATCAAAAATTTGAGACATTTGCTGCCGATCTGCTCAATACAACGGCTACAGAATCGTTGATTCAATCGGTTACAAAAAATATGGGGCCCTTAAGAGCTCTGATCAACAACGCATCTTTGTTCGACCCCTCTTTCCTTTCGAACACAACAGCAGAACTGTTCGATGCTCAAATAACGGTTAACCTTAAAGCGCCCCTTCTCCTGATGCGCGATTTTGCGTCCATCTGTAAGAAAGGCGTAATCATCAATTTTGTGGATACCCGCATCACCAACAACCGCTCCAATTTTGCGGCCTACTCCCTTTCCAAGAAGGCTTTATGGGAAGCAACTAAAATGGCAGCACTGGAACTGGGACCCCACATCAGGGTTAATGCCATTGCCCCTGGCCTAACACTAGCTCCCACCGAAAAAGACGATGACTATCTGCAAAACTTGTCGAAACACATCGCGATGCAGCGTCCGGGGGGCATTGATCCTATTCTCACATCCATCGACTATATTCTCGAAAACGACTACCTTACAGGACAACTTTTGTTCTGCGATGGAGGCGAAAATTTAGGACCGGTTGAAAAAGCCTTATAAAGCCCATTGACGCTTACCAAGTTCGATTAAGTAAAACAACCTACTATGGCGATTATCCGAATTAAGAATTTGCTCATTCGTACCTACATAGGGTTTAACCCCGAAGAGCTGGTAAACAAGCAAGACGTAATTATCAATCTCACCATTGAGGTGAAGATTCCCAGTCAGGCCATCGAACAAGATGAACCTATAGACATCTACGATTACAAAAAAGTTACCAAGCAAATGATAGCCTATGTGCAGGATGGCCGCTTCAAACTGCTGGAAGTTCTCACCGGCAATCTCTTGGAAATGGTACTAACCAATCCGCTGGTAGTTTGGGCTCGAATTGAAGTCGACAAACCCCATGCGCTCCGTTTTGCCGAATCGGTATCGGTTGAGATGGAGCAAAGAAAAAAAGACCAGCCATGACTGAACCCAATATGGCGATAATCTCGGTAGGCTCGAACATCGATGCTGAACGAAACATTGGGCTAATGTTGGAGCTTATTCGGAAAAATGTGCGCATCGACAAGCTATCGGACATGGTGACTACAGAACCCATTGGGTTAACCAATCAGCCAAAATACACGAACGGTGCCATAAAGATTTTTACTTCAATGGATTTTGAACCGTTAAACCGGTTTCTTAAGTCGGTTGAGGATGCGTTGGGAAGAGACCGAACCCTTCCAAAATTCGGACCAAGAACCATAGACCTTGACATTGTAGTCTGGAACGGTAAAATTATTGACAACGACTACCACACACGTGATTTTCTGAAAGTTGCTGTAGATGCACTTATGCAATAAATATTGAGGCAGCCTCTTTTGAAGCTGCCTCAAAGCCATGAAAACAATTAAACAATGTTCAGAAAACAGAAAACTAGAAATTTTTATATCGTCATGATATCTTTCTCCTTTTCAACTACCAAGATATCAATTTTCTTCACATAATCATCGGTTAATGTCTGTACTTCCTTCTCGGCATCCTTTTCCATATCTTCGGGAAGTCCCTCCTTTAGAAGTTTCTTCAAATCTTCGTTGGCATTTTTACGAGCCGTACGAATGCTTATTTTAGCAGTCTCACCCTCCTTGTTCGCCTGTTTCACCAAAAGCCTGCGACGTTCCTCTGTGAGCGGAGGAATTGCAATACGTATAACCTCTCCGTTGTTATCGGGATTAAACCCAAGATTGGCAGCCATTATCGCTTTCTCAATAACCGGAATCATCTTTTTTTCCCATGGTTGAATTGCAATGGTCCGGGCATCAGGAGAACTTATATTGGATACCTGAGTCAGAGGAGTCATTGAGCCATAGTAGTCGACCTGTATCCCATCGAGCATTACAGGATTCGCCTTACCTGCCCGTATGTGAACCAGCTCCTTTTCAAGATGCGCAATGGCATGATCCATGCGTTCCCTGCATTCATCCAAAACAAATTGAGCCTCTTCTTGCATAATCAGCGCTTACTTTTTTTTGATGGTAACAAATATATAAAAATGTTTTGAAGGAAACACCGATGTGGATTCAGTTAACGGGTAACCAGGGTCCCTACGGATTCCTTCCGTATGGCCTTTAAAAGATTGCCCTTTTGATCCATATTGAAAACAACCATACTGAGTTGATTCTCCTCACAAAGCGTTGCCGCCGTGAGATCCATCACCCGCAAGCCCAGCCGGTAAATTTCGTTGTAGGTAATGGTTTCGTATTTAACGGCATCTGGCACCTTCTCGGGGTCCGCATTGAAAATTCCATCAACACGTGTACCTTTAAACATAACATCGGCTTTGAGTTCTATGCCACGAAGCGCACTGGCGGTATCGGTGGTAAAAAAGGGATTTCCCGTGCCTCCAGCCACTATGCAAACCTGCCCCGCTTCCATCGCCGCAATGGCCTTGTCGCGGTCGTAGAGTTCACCAACAGGTTCCATTCTTATAGCAGTAAAAACGCGAGCCTTAACCCCTTTGGCAACCAGTGCCGATTGCAATGCCAGACTGTTTATCACCGTGGCCAACATTCCCATCTGGTCGCCCTTTACACGATCGAATCCTGAAGCCGCTCCGCTTAATCCACGAAAAATATTTCCGCCGCCAATAACAATGGCCATCTGAACCCCATAATCGAGGGAGGCTTTAATTTCATCTACATAATCGTTAAGCCGGCCGGTATCAATGCCATAATTCTGGCTGCCCATTAGTGACTCACCACTAAGTTTTAACAAGACTCTTTTATAGGCGTTCATCTCGTAGGTTGGTTAATTAGGTTCAAAGATAATAAATGGAATTAGCCCGACCGGACTTTGATAAATAAAAAAGGCTTCATCGTAAAGATGAAGCCTTTAAAATATCGGAATTTGGGTTACGCATCGATGGCGTAGCGCTCAAATTTGGTAACAGTTAATGATTTGTCGATGCTTTGAAGATATCCCTTCACATTCATCTTACCATCCTTGATAAAAGATTGTTCAAGGAGGGTGAAATCTTGAAAGAATTTCTGAAGTGCGCCTTGGGCAATTTTATCAAGCATTGCTTCGGGTTTACCTTCCAACCGGAATTTTTCCTTTGCTATCTCGAGTTCCTTTACAGCTACTGCAGCTGGAACAGATTCGCGATCGACAGCCACGGGGCTCATCGCCGCAACTTGCATGGCAATATCCTTGCCCACTTGAGCATCGAGGTTGGCAGCATTAAAACCAACCAGCGTAGCCAAACGATTGCCCGGATGGATATAAGCAACCACCGTTTCGGCAGCAACCATTCCGAAGTAGGAAAGGTCAAGTCGCTCACCAATGATACCAGTTTGCTCCGTTACGTGGGTTTCGATGGTACGGCCATCAAGCTCAATCTGCTTCAAAGCTGCCAGATCGGCAGGTTTATGTTCGAGTGCTTTTGCCAAAAAAGAGGCAGTAAGTTCAATAAATTTTTCGTTTTTAGCAACAAAGTCGGTTTCGCAGTTCAACACAACCACAGCGCCAAATTTTTGATCTTCGGTAACTTTGGCAAGCACTACCCCTTCGGTAGCGTCGCGGTCGGCTCTCTTGCTGGCGACCAATTTACCACGTTCGCGAATGATTTCCACTGCACGATCGAAATTACCGTCGGCTTCGGTGAGTGCATTTTTGCAATCCATCATCCCGGCACCGGTCGACTTCCTTAGTTTAACTACATCAGCAGTCGTAAAAC
>CAYGIQ010000063.1:0-14399 GCA_964349885.1 uncultured Prolixibacteraceae bacterium
CCAGTGTTCTCCGAGGCTTTTAACCACCAGAAAATCAATCGATCGTGTTCTATTTTCACTGCTGATTCTGTCATCTGAAATCAGAAACTGATCTCTGCGCTGACTAAAATCGACAGAAAAGCTGAGTTTCCAGTCACTGGTTATCTTATTGGCAGAAAAGCTCCCGTAGAGGTTGCGGCTGTTGTATGAGTGCTGCCCGTTTAGAAAACCGTTTACCCTTGTTCTGAATACCCAGCTTTTCCATGGATCCTCGGTAACCTCCTGCCGAACGGGTGCTGTAAACTGAATCTTAAAATAGCGGGACAACGGAGTTTTAAGCATATACCGCATCAACCCCATCTTGAGTATATCTACTTCTTGCTGACGCCTGAATTCAAAAGTATCGTCGGGCGAGGTTGCAAACATTAATGTGTCTCTTACCCCCTGAAATTCGTGCTGACCGATGAGAAAATAGGTGAACTGAGTTCCACCTGAACCGGTGCGCTGATTGGTAGAAATAATATAAAGCTGAGCCTCTTTTATATCGCGAACATAGTTTACAAACGGTATCTCACTCCGAATGTAATCGTTGGCCTGCATAAATACCTTTAGGGCATCTTTACGGAGGGTGTCGGCCTCGCCGATTCCGTTTTGGGCAGAGAGATGAAAGGCAACAAGCATAGCTATTGCCAGAAGGGTTGATTTTTGGATCATGAAAAGAATTTTGAATATGAGTAACCCCTACCCTCGCTAAATTACGGGTCATAACGGGAAGGTTCTATTTTTTTTTACAACGCCGGTGGGTTTTGATGAAAACTGGTCTTAATTAAACTATTCTATTGTGAAACTAATCGGCACTGTATAAGCTACTGCTACTGCAACACCTCTTTGGCGACCGGGAATCCATTCTGGTAATTCCGAGACTACCCTGACCGCCTCCTCGTCAAGCAATGCATCAACACCTCGGGCTACCTTTACAGCTTCAACTGATCCACTCGCCGAAACAACAAACGAAATGTAAACGCGACCTGATACACCCCTTTCTAGTGCAGAAGCCGGATATTGAATACTGGTGGCAATGTGCGCTCTCAATGCGTCTTCTCCCCCCGGGAACATGGGCATCTCTTCAACAATGAAGAAAACATCTGCGGGTCTTTCAACATCTTGTTCAACATTTTGATTAGTAATCAACTCCGAATTCCCAACCTGAGATTGGCTGGTTCCCTGTTCGGGTATCACATCAGATGCATCATTGGCGGCTCCTCCAGCAACTACCAACGTATTACCATGCAGCTTTTCGTCCCGATCTGCTGGCTCTTTATCTTCCAAGCGTATTGGAACAGACGGATAGGTTTCGGGCTGGAACTCCAAATCAATTCGAGTTTCAACTGGCTTTTCTCCAGCAAATTCCGAAGCATAAACAAACGAAGCGGTTAATGCCAAAGCGATTGCAGCCAGAAATCGGGCGATGGATAAGCGGGGTACCTTGCTTTGTGCCATCATACGAAGCCGGTTCTTTACCAAAGACTTATTGAAATGACTGGTTGCCATAAACGAACCACCAGTCGACTGATGCAAAAGAAGCGTCTTATATTCAACGATAGAAATGCCCGCTTCGATTACGGCACGATCGGCCAGAAACTCATGATTTTCACGTACCGCTTTCCGCAAGAGCCAAACAAAAGGATTAAACCATTGAAGGATAGAAAGCAGCTCCAGCATCAACACATCGTAAGTATGACCCTGTTTAACATGCTCCAATTCGTGTGTAACCATTGTTCGGTAATCCTTTCCCTTTGAAGCAAAATCAGGATGGACAAATATGTACCACAAGAAAGAATAGGGAGTTTGCAAATGATCTACGAGCACAAATGTGTTCTCCTTACTTTTGATCAACCTGCTGGTGCGGATTAGTTTTGAAATTTGCCACATCCACAAAAGCAATCGGGAGAATAAAATGAGCAGTCCTGTCAGGTATATTACAACCCAAAAACCCGATGAAATAATCTCATTCTCAACAGCCTGGGCCACCCCTTTTCCGGTTACTACAACCGAATCCAGCAAAAAACTGTAAGCTGCCGGCATAGATTCAGGAGCAGCCAAAGCCCCTATTTGATGCAAGGAAAACTGGAAAAACGGGACCATCGTTGAAATCAACAACCCCATTAGGAGAAAGTAACGGTTACTGAGAAACGAGTTGTTTCTCCGCAGCACAATCAGGTACACAATCGACCATACCGCCAGGCTCACGCCAGATTCGATAAGGTAATTGGAAAGGCTATGTAGGATTTCCTGTCGTATCATCTGAATCTTGGTTACGTTTCAACTCCTTTAAAAGCGCATCCAGCTCCTCTACCGATAGTTTATCCTCTCTGGCAAAGAAGGAAACCATTTCCTGAAACGAACCTTTAAAATAGTTCTGTACAAAATTTTTCAGGTAAGATCTGGTGTATTCCTTTTTCGGTACCATTGGGAAGTATTCGTGGGTCTTCCCGTATGCCGTATGCCCCACAAAACCTTTTTGCTCCAGAATGCGAATAATGGTAGAAACTGTGTTGTATGCAGGCTTGGGATCAGGAAACTGGTCAACGATGTTTTTTACGAAGCCTTTTTTTAGGTCCCAAAGAATATGCATAATCTGCTCTTCAGCTTTGGTTAACTCCCTCATCTTGTAAAGTTAGTTTAAAATTATCCCTTGAAAGGGCTTTTAATGGCATTAAAATAGCAACTTCTATCTACTATTCCAGTCAACGTAGGTCATCTCAATGCAAATTGCACAGGAAGAACCAAATTCATCGGTATAGGGTCACCCTCAAAAGTACCCGGTATCCATTTTGGCATCTGACCTACTAAACGTAAGGCCTCAGCATCAAGCAAATCATGTACCCCCCTAAGAACAACGGCATCGGTTACTTGACCATCCTTCGAAACCAGGAATTGAATAAGAACCCGGCCCTGAATTCCATCTTTTGCTGCCGCTTCTGGATACAACAAATTGTTTGCCATATATGCATTAAGCGCTGAGTCTCCCCCTGGAAATTTGGGATATACGGTCCCTGCTAAATTTTCGGATGGTCGGCCTGTTTCAACAGCTACTGCAAATTTCATTTGGTTGCCCGTCGCCACTGAACTGGACTTATTGCTTAAAACAAAATTCACAGGAATTGTATACGCTACCTTTACTTCCTCTCCCCTTTGTCTGCCAGGTTTCCATTTTGGAAGCTCCCTTACCACCCGCAACGCCTCTTCATCGAGGGAATTGTCGACCCCTCTTGCAACCTTAGCGTCTGTGACTGAACCAGTTTCGTCCACAACAAAAGAGATATAAACACGTCCTTCAATCCCGTTATCCCTCGCTTTGGCAGGATAGGTTATTGCAACTGCAATGTGTTGCCTAAGAGCAGGTTCTCCACCGGGGAATTCCGGCATCTCCTCGACGATGAAAAATACTGGTTTTTCCTTTGTTTCCTTTACCTGTGAGAAGCTGGGTTTAACAGCACAGATCAGAACTGTAAGCAATGCAGAAAAGAATAATGTCTTGTTCATAACTTTAGATTTTAATGGATACAATTGTTTAAATCAGCTATGAAACAAAGTTACAACTATTTTATTAGTTATACACCTAATTATTTAGTTTTTATGCAATATTTTTTAAAAAACGGAAGGGCTAAAAGCCGTATAACAATGGTTTTAAGCAGGTTGGGTAATCTCCACCAAATAAGACTTTACAACATCGTCGAGCAAGGGTGTAAGCGTCTTCCTCACACGTTCATGGTAGTCATTGAGCCACTGCCGCTCGGCAGGAAGCAACATTTCTGGAATCAAGAGACGGTTGTCGATGGGACACAAGGTTAGGGTGTCAAATCCGAGAAACCGGCCAAATGGGGTGGTTTCTTTTTCGACACACAAGAGTAAATTTTCAATTCGGATTCCATACTCTCCTTCACGGTAAACACCCGGTTCGTTGGAAAAAACCATCCCCGGCACTATCTCATTGGGGTTACATTCCGGACGGATACTTACCGGTCCTTCATGCACACTAAGAAAATGTCCAACGCCATGTCCTGTCCCATGGCCATAATTTAACCCATCTTCCCAAAGCGATTGTCGTGCAAGTGAATCGAGCTGAATACCCTTGGTTCCATAGGGAAAAACAGCCATAGTAAGTTTAATCATACCTTTCAGCACCAAGGTAAAATCGCGCTTCTGTCGCTCGGTTACTTTCCCCAAGGCAACAGTACGGGTAATGTCGGTGGTTCCTGAAAGGTATTGCCCACCGGAATCGGTGAGCAGCAGTCCATCAGGTTCGAGCGGATAGGCATTGTTGGCATCGACCGACATGTGTACCATTGCCCCATGGTCGCGATAGGCAGAAATTGATTCGAAACTCTCACCAACAAATTCAGGCTGCAGACTACGCAATTCAGTGAGTTTTGTGCTTACATCGTACTCTGTAATCGGTGCTTTACCGACTGTATCATTCAACCACTTAAGGAACGTAACCATTACCACCCCATCCTTCAGCATGGCATGCCTGAAGCCCTCTATTTCAGTCGCATTTTTCGATGCCTTCATAGTGGCCACAAGACTTTTGTCGGCCATTACACAATCACCCTTTTTGATCATCAACCATACTGCCGTGGAGACGGAATGCGGTTCGACAAGAAATATTTCATGGTGTAAATCCGTGAGGAAATCAAAAATCGTTTCGTAATCATGTACTTCTACCGCATTGTCGGCCAGCAACCTGCGTGCTGCACTGCTGAGCGCCTGTTTATGTACAAAAATTGCACGATGGTTAACGCCAACCACAGCATAGGCCATAAAAAGGGGAGCAAACCGAATATCGCTGCCACGCAGATTAAAGAGCCAAGCCACCTCATCGAGGGCAGAGATCACTGTAGCAGTTGTCTGTCGGGACCTGAGCACTGCCAAAACATCGTCTATCTTTTCAGACACCGACTTACCTGCAATTTCATCGGGCATCACAAAAATCTCCCTTTTGGGAAGGGAGGGCCGGTCTGTCCAGATTTCATTGTATAGTTCAGGAAGAAAAACCAGTTCGATTTGTTTTGCACGAAGCTTCTCTTGAAAATGGTGATAGGTGGCAAAAGGCAATGAAATGGGGTCAACCGCCAGTCTTTCGCCTGGTGCAAGATGCAAAAGCAACCAATCGATTGCCGATACCGCCTCCGGCACCCTAAGTTTATGCATTTCAATTCCACTACCTTCCAGCTCATGTCCTGCCTGCAAGAAATAACGTGTATCGGTCCAGAGACCGGCAATTTTAGGCAAAATAACCACTTCCCCGTATGAACCACTGAACCCGGTAAAGTAACGGCGGGTTTGCCAGTGTTCGCAGAGGTATTCGCTTAAATGCGGGTCGGTGCCCGAAATGTAGAGTGCATCGACCATCTCGCGGTGCATTATCTTTCGCACAAGGGTTAATCGGTCTGCTATGCTGCTATTCATATCGCGGGTTGGGTTTATCATACACATTGGATTCAATCAGCCAAGCCTCGCACTTACTGTGGCTTTGACCACGTTGCTGAGTCGGTTCAAAACTCTACTGATACGGTAGGAGCTTACCCCTTTGGCTCGAAGCAATAAAGGTAAACTCTTTTTTCAGTTCGGCCAGCGTATTTTCTTGGGTGGAAACCACGTTTACGGTGTTTATACCTATGTGGGTAACCATTGGGATGCACCATAAAAGGGTGTAATCTTCAAACATCCCAAAATTGACTATAGTACATTATTATGGCACCAAGCAGACAGAACCACCGAATCAAAACTTGAGTCAGGAAGGCTTATTACTTATATCATAAAAGGCCCTAAAGAGAACCAGCCCCCAGATTTTTGACAAAATAACGTATGCTGGCTGCCGGAATATCGGCATCCACAACGTCTCTGGGAAGCATCCATACAAAACTGCTGATATCGTCTGCGGCAGTTAGATTATCGAGCGATGTAGGCTCAATACGAAAGGCAAGATCGGTTGTAAAGACGGTAATTCCGCCGAAGGTATATTCATTGGGCCGTGAGTCGAGGTACCATAGATTTCGCACTTCGAGTCCGAGTTCTTCCTTCAGCTCACGCCGAACGGCATCTTCGGCACGCTCCATTGGATCTACAAAGCCACCCGGTAAATCGAGGGCACCTTTATGCGGTTCAATAGCTCTGCGGGTTAGTAATAGCTCACCCTTCTGATTAAAAATCAGGCAAGCTACAGCAGCGGCAGAGTTAACAAACAGGTTAAAACCACAATCGCGACACAAAAAAGAGCGTTCTGTTAAAGCAGGAAACCGCGGTGAACCGCAGCGCGGGCAATACCTGATAACTTCGGTGGGATAGCAGTTGTTAACGGTCATACGAAGCATTTATCGGGACTCGACTATTTTTTGTGCCTTCAGCCATTGTAGAAACAAATCGGGCCACTGATCAGAGGGCAGGTTATTCTTTCGCATTCCAAACCCATGTCCACCCTCCTGAAATATGTGCATTTCGGCAGGTACTCCATGCGATTTAAGGGCAAGATAAAACATAACAGAGTGCTTTGGTACCACAGTGCGGTCGTTATCAGCCAAAACCAGAAATGTGGGTGGAGTGTCGGGTGTAACATGCAATTCGTTTGAGTAGTATGCAACAAGCGAATAATTCAAATTATCATCGCCCAGCAAGCTGCGGCGCGAACCGGCATGCACCCACTCCTCCTTGAGTGAGATTACTGGGTAAAGCAGTAACAAAAAATCGGGGCGGCTGCAGGTTTGGTCAACAGTAACAGAAGCCTCTGACCTCTCTGAATCGTATCGGGTAGCGACGGTAGCAGCAAGATGACCTCCAGCCGAGGAGCCGGCTACTCCAATTTTTCGAACATCTATTCCCCATTCTTCAGCATTAGCCCGAACGGTTTTGATCGCCTGTCGTGCATCCGAGGCAGGAATCTCATGGTGTCCGTTGGGAAGTCGGTATTTTAAAACAATCCCTGCAATACCCCTTTGGGCAAACCACCGGGCCATATCGTGCCCTTCGTGATCCATGGCCAAAACCTGATAACCACCACCCGGACAGATTACAACAGCTGCACCGGTATTCGATGCCGCATCGGGCAAATAGACAAACATTTCGGGAACGGTAACGTTCCGAACCCGAACACCATCGTATTGCTCTTCAGGAACAGAAATCCCATTGCTGTTGGGAGGCCCATCGGGCCAGACCGGAAGCTGGTACTGCTGTCCAGATGCCATTGAAATTGAGGCCATAATCAACAAAGCGGAGGTTAGATTTTTCATGAACAAAGAGGGTTCGAAACTTTTAAAATTCAATGTTCTCTATGCTTTTGCTCCAACAAAATAGTCATCCTTGTCGGCAAACAAAATATTAAACGTAGTAAGAGAGCCATAAACTCTGGTAATGTATTGTTGCAAATTAACCTTCTCCTCGTCGGTTAGTACTGCATGGGCATTTATGTTTTGTTCCAATACCCTAAGACGGTCGCGTACCATGACTATTTTGTGAAAAAAAGTCTCGATGGGTATCTCCTTGGGCTGCAATCCCGCCTTTCCTGGTTTAAGTTCCAAGGTGCCTCCTATCCACTTATCACCAAGAGGGGCAGCATACGACAGACCCTGAAATCTGTCGAGCAGTCCTACCAACACCTGCTCTACCTCATCGAGGGTAAGCATATTGCTGGGCCGAACATCCGAGCCTGCTTCAAGAACCGTTAGGTCATTGCTGCGTTTGGTAATTTCAACTTTTCCCCCTCGTGCAAAGTAAACCTCATAGGCTACCAGATTTACCCCACCAATTATTCCCTCGCCGTAACGGGGATGATCCACTCTCGATCCAACAGTCAATTCGTCCATTGCCTTGTATTTAATAGTGTTACATGTAAGATATTTTTCACCTTCAGATGCTCTGTTATTTTAGGTTCATCTCCCTAAAGCGATCCAGCAACCATTCGGGAGTTTTTATCACCTTCCCTGTATTTTTGTCGGTGGAGACCAAAACCACATCTCCGTAATTGATCAGCTCATTCTGAGGATTGTAAATTTCGGTTCTGATGTTAAATTTCACCAGCGGCAGCTCCTTCACAATTGTGCGTAAAGTGAGCAGATCGTCGTAATAGGCTGGCTTTAGGTAGTGGATATTCAGACTCCGAATGGGCCAAGCAACTCCAGCCTCTTCTATTTCGCGGTAGGTTATACCGCGTGCCCTCAGCCATTCCGTTCGCGAAATTTCGTAATAACGGGGGTAGGTTCCATAATAGACGATGCCCATCATATCGGTGTCGCCATAACAGACCCTTATCTGTGTTTCACTGGTGTACATAGTTATTGTAAATCAATGGTCGGTTATGATTGAGAACTCCGCAATACCGATTCGGTTGGCATTTGAGGCCTCACGAATCGCTCTAAGCCTAATGAAGCGAGCCGGAGTGGATGAAAACTCTACCTGCTGAAAAATTGGACTGTTGAATATATTCCCAAACTCGCCCTCGGCCAACGGCAAACCAAAATTACGGCCATCTTCACTCACCAACAGCTCGTAATGGCTAATTAATCCGGTATTCCAACGACCCTGATCGGGAAGGTACCGGAATCCGCGCAGGGCAACCATCTCACCCAAATCGATGGTTAATTCAGTGGGCAAGGTTGCTGCAGTATTGAAGGAAGTATGCGGATTTCCGTCGAACATAGCGCCCACCTGGCGATGCTCACCCATTGGGCCCACAACGCGCCAGTTGGTAGAAGGCAGATCAAACTCTTGTCGCACCACACTACCTCTTGATTCGTTAACCCTATCTACGGCAATGGCCTTAATTATCCCTTTCCGGTCCAGCAAAAAGGGAGCATCGTACAATATACTTTGTTCGTCTGGATCGGAACCATCTATAGTATAAAACACATCAACATCATGATCAGCGGCAATAAGGGTTACCAATCCCTGCTGATTTCGCTCAATTTTAGGAGATTCGAGCACTCGGGGGGCATTAAAAATCTGGAGATTGGCAATAACCGGAACATCTTTTGATTCCAGAATATTGAACCGAAGTTGACTGGCCTCAGTAAGGGGCAGTCGTAAAATCCGTTTGTACCCAATGGTTGTCTCCTCGGCGATGGTCTTCCAATTACCCTCAGACAGAGCCTCAACCGAAAAACGACTTATCCTCTGCCCTAAAGGAATAAATTCCTGCACCAGAAATCGGTTAAATGCAACCGGTTTTCCAAAGTCTATGGTAAGCGAAGCCTGTGTAATGCCATCGTCGGTGGTCCAATATTGGTTTGGATTGTTGCCCAATACATTGCGGGCACCATATTTTTTAGAGTTTCCTCTTACGTTGGAGGCCTGAATCATTTTTCGATCGGCGAGGTCATACTCAAAATCACCTCGCAGCGCCTCTGCGAGCTTCATTACAGCTTCCACATCGGTTTCATGCACCAATCCGCGAGTATCGACCGGGAAGTTTAACAGCAGCGACGCATTTCGACCTACGGAGTGGTAGTAAATATCAAGCAATTGCGGCAAGGTTTTTACCTTATGATCTTCGTGAGGGTGGTAGTACCATCCGGGGCGAATGGAAACGTCTACCTCGGCAGGAATCCAATGGGTTCCATCTTCTTGTCCAGCCCTCAAGTGTTCGAGATTTTGGGCTATTCCGGGGGCAAAATCGGCCTTTTTGAGTAAGCTCCAATTGGTGGGTCGCGCCCAGCCCTCTTCATTGCCAACCCATCTGACATCAGGACCACCATCCGAAAATATGCAGGCATTGGGTTGCAATTCACGTATCAACTCAAAAGTGGTCTCCCACTCGTAGTATGTTCGGTTGTCGATTTTGCGCTCTTCGTTGGCACCGCCATACCAGCCGTTGCCACCGTTGGCGCCATCGAACCATACTTCAAAAATCTCACCGTAGTTGGTTAGCAGTTCTCTAAGCTGATTTCGGAAATAATCGAGGTAGGCGGGTGTGCCATAGTCGGCATGATTTCGGTCCCATGGGGAGAGATACACCCCAAACTTCAGGTCGTACTCCCGACATGCATCGGCCAGTTCACGAAGCAAATCTCCCTTACCGTCGCGCCACGGTGAATTTTTTACAGAATGTTCGGTATAGGCAGAAGGCCACAGACAAAAACCATCGTGATGTTTGGCGGTGATGATGATCCCTTTCATTCCTGCCTCTTTAAAAACCCTTGCCCATTGTCGCACATCCAGTTCAGAAGGATTAAACAATGCCGGATCCTCATCCCCAAAGCCCCACTCCATATTGGAGAAGGTATTCATATTGAAATGTACAAAGGCATAGTACTCCAGCTCATGCCAGGCAAGTTGTCGCTCACTTGGCAGCGGACCATAGGGTTCAGGTGGTGAAACCTTTGTACAGGCGACCTGCAATAGAAAAAGTAGAATTAAGGGGAAAATTGTTTTTTTCATCTGTGACCAATTGAGGGCTGTTAACCCCATAAAAAAAATTAATCTACGCTTCAGCAAAAGGCATTTATCTCCGGCAGTCGCATGAGGCAATCCTCAAAACAAATTCTAAGAAAACGAACCAAGAACGCAATCGGCAGTTGGAATACTGAACCATTACCTGCTTGTTCTAACCTCGGAAAATAGACAGACCAAATCTAATGAAACCGCTCCGGATTTTCAAATGATCGATGGTTTATGCAGAGCAAGACATGGCAAAACAGCAGTAATGAGCAATCAAACGAACAAGTTAACCTTTCGTGTTCGTTTAATATAAAAGTAAAGAATCAGGTTGTGAATCAGATGTCAAGCAACAATTCGAGGGGATCCTGCCCATAAGCCAACATACGATCGGGATGCTCTAAAAACTCCTTTACCTTAACCAAAAAACCAACAGAGTCTTTGCCGTCAATTACCCTGTGATCGTAAGACAAGGCTATGTACATCATCGGACGAATCACAATTTGTCCGTCAACCACCACTGGTCGGTCTACAATATTGTGCATGCCAAGAATGGCCGATTGTGGAGGATTGATAATGGGGGTCGACATGAGCGATCCAAAGACACCTCCGTTGGTTATGGTGAAGGTTCCTCCACTCAACTCTTCGATCGAGATTTTTTTATTCCTTGCCTTTTCGGCAAGCAATTTGATTTCGGACTCGATGGAGGCCACCGATTTCCCTTCGGCATTCCTAACTACCGGAACCATTAGTCCCTTAGGAGTTTGCACCGCTATACCAATATCAACAAAATTGGGTTGAAGAATTTCATCACCATCAATTTGAGCATTTACCGATGGATGAAAATTCATTGCGATGGCGGCTGCCTTTGTGAAGAAAGACATAAAACCGAGTTTAAGACCATGCTTTTCGGTAAACTTCTGCTGATAACGTTTGCGAATATCCATAACAAAGCTCATGTCCACTTCGTTGAAGGTAGTCAGCATCGCAGTTTCATTTTTTACTGCCACCAAGCGCTCACTCAGCTTTCGGCGCAGCATCGTCATCTTCTCCCGATTCACCTCACGCGAAAGTGTTGCTGGTGCCATAGCAGCAGGCACTTGATTTCGAAGTTCAAGTACAGCCTCAACCTCTTTTTTACCAATGCGCTTCAATCCTGCAAGCAATTCATCGACCGATAGCTGATGGTCCTTCATCATTTCGCGGGCAACTGCAGTAAGTTTAACTGTCTCGCTGCTCTTTTCCGGCTCCGGCTGTGAGGGTGCTGCAGCAATCGAGGCCTGTTTTTCGGATTGCACTCGTGGCGATTCAGTTTCGTTAACCGGTTCAGAAGCAGTGGGAAAGCTCACAGAGGTGTCAATGGTGCAGGCTACGGTTCCAACAGCAACCACATCGCCCTCTTTGACCATGTGACTGAGTTTTCCGTCGGACTCGGCTATAAGGGTTAAAGTTGCCTTATCGCTTTCTATTTCAGCAATCTCCTGACCTTTGCGGACCAGCGCTCCGTCCTCGGCCATCCACCGGCCAATTTCAACTTCGGTAATCGATTCTCCCGGAGTGGGAACTTTGACTTCAGTTATCATAGGTTAATTGGTTTTTTGAGAACAATACTCATCTGGGGTAAATGCGGTATCCAGCACCCGCTGCAAACGTTTGCGGTGCTGTTCCATAAGCCCAACAGCAGGACTCGCACTTTCGGGTCGGGCAGCCAACTTAAAGCCAATTTGGGACAGTTTTCGATTCAAAAATGGCCAGGCCCCCTGATTCTCTGGTTCATCCTGTGCCCAGTAAATCGATTTTACATTGGGATATCCGGCAATAATTTCATGAATACGTGCTTCAGGCAATGGATAGATCTGTTCGAGCCTGACAATAGCTGCACAGTTTACAGCCTCTTCATTCCGGCGCTTCAGCAGATCATAATAGAGGCGGCCATTGGTAAAAATTATCCGTTTTACGGCATCGCGATCAGCCAGCTGATCGTCGATAACTTCCTGGAAAGAGCCCGAAGTCAAATCTTCGATGGTAGATATTACCTGAGGATGGCGCAAGAGGCTTTTGGGTGTAAAAACCACCAATGGCAGCCTTACATTCCATTTTACCTGTCGGCGCAGCAGGTGAAAGAAATTTGCGGGGGTGGTAGGCACCACAATCTGCATGTTGTTCCCCGCAGCAAGGGTAAGAAATCTTTCCATTCTTGCACTCGAATGTTCAGGACCCTGCCCCTCGTATCCGTGAGGTAAAAGCATGGTTAAACCGTTGAACAGACCCCATTTCTCATTTGCAGAGGTAATGTACTGATCGATAATCACCTGAGCAACGTTGGCAAAATCACCAAACTGTGCTTCCCAAATGGTTAATCCATTCGGCTCGGCCATTGCATAACCGTATTCGAAACCAAGTACAGCATATTCCGATAGGAGTGAATTGTATACACTAAATGGAGCTTGGGTAGGAGAAATGTGTTTTAGCGGAATGTATTTTTCATCAACGTCTTCCACAGTAAAGGCAGCATGGCGATGCGCAAAGGTTCCCCTTTCGCTGTCTTGTCCACTTAACCTTACCGGGTGCCCCTCGTCTACCAACGATGCATAGGCAAGTAGCTCGGCCAGTGCCCAATCGATGCTGTTTTCGTGCATCATATTTCGGCGGTCGGCTACTATTCTGTTCACTTTATTAAAAAACTTTAGCGACTCTGGAAGCGTATAGATCCGCTCTGCCAACTGTTCCAACCTTGGGCGCGAAATAGCAGTTTTGGCACTATAGTCGAATGAACTTCGGCTAATCCGATCGAAACCACTGTATGCATCTACCAAGAAATTTTGGATGTTCAGTTTCTCGATTTTCTCATAAAGTAGATATCGTTCTTCCAGCATTCTGTCAAATTCCAGAACCTTTTTACGCGCCTCATCTTCAGTCAGTATGCCAAGTTGGGCCAGCTTCCGGCCGTAGATATCTCTGGGATTGGGATGATTGGCAATAATTTTATAGAGGGTAGGTTGGGTAAAACGAGGTTCATCGCCCTCGTTGTGTCCATATTTTCGGTAGCACAGAATATCTATGAAAACATCCTGCTGAAACCGCTGACGGAATTCCATGGCCAGCCGCACGGTATACGTAACCGCTTCAACATCGTCGCCATTAACATGAAAAACAGGCGATCGGGTAACTTTGGCGATGTCGGTGGCATAGGTACTCGAACGTGCTTCGGTATAATTTGTGGTAAAACCTACCTGATTGTTGATGACCATATGGATGGTACCCCCAGTTTTATAGCCAGGTAGCTGCGACATCTGTATGGTTTCATACACAATGCCCTGGGCAGCAATTGCGGCATCGCCGTGGATCAAAATGGGGGCAAGCTTTCTGGAATCTCCGGCATATTCTGTGTCGATTCGGGAACGTGACATTCCCTCTACCAATCCGTTAACGGTTTCGAGATGCGACGGATTGGGCAGGAGTTTTAACTTAACTTTCTCGCCCAAATCGGTAGTAACTTCACTCTCATATCCGAGGTGGTACTTAACGTCCCCGAGTGCAACATCCCCTTCATATTCAGTACCGTAAAATTCTTTAAAGATGCGCTCAAAGGGCTTTTCCATAATATTGGCAAGCACATTTAGCCTTCCGCGATGCGCCATACCAATTACAAATTCCTTTATACCCAACTCTGCCCCATTTTCGATGGCAGCATCCAATCCGGGGATGAGGGCCTCTGCTCCTTCAAGCGAAAAGCGCTTCGCTCCCACAAATTTTTTGTGAATAAAATTCTCGAAACCAACAGCCAACTTGAGATGGTAATAGAAATGCTTTCTCTTTTCCGGTGAGCACTCCTGTCTGTTTTTGGAACTTTCCATCTTCAGCTTAAGCCAGTTGACCAGCTCAGGATCGCGCATATACACAAACTCAACTCCTATCGATTCGCAATAGGTAGCTTCTAGGTGCGCAACAATGTCCTTCAACTTTGCTGGTCCTATGCCAATGTCATTACC
>CAYGIQ010000064.1:0-14330 GCA_964349885.1 uncultured Prolixibacteraceae bacterium
GTTGAGGTGGTTACCGTAATGGTAACAATCCAACCCAGCTGGTTAAAGATTACGCCGGTCATACCCCCCACTAGGGTAAGTGGAAAGAAAACAGCCACAACCACCATGGTGGTAATTATGATCGCCAACCACACTTCGTTGGTTGCGTAAATGGCAGCCTCGCGGGGTGTAGCACCCCGTTCCACATGCCGGGTTATGTTCTCGAGCACCACAATCGCATCGTCGACCACCATACCTATGGCTATCGAAAGCGAAGTGAGTGAAATAACGTTGATAGAGTTCCCCGTAATGTAGAGATAGATGAAGGCAACTATAAGGGAAATGGGAATGGTAAGCACGATAATAAAGGTTGCGCGCCAACGCCCCAGAAAAAACAGTACCACCAGCACCACAAAAAGGAACGCCCATCCAAGGGTTTTCGAGAGGTTGTTTATAGAACCTTTTATAAAGTCGGAGGTGTCCATAATCAACTCAAAATTGACATCGGGGGGAAGCTCCTTTTTGAGTTCTTCGATGCCAGCCCTCACTTCGCGGGCTACCTTGAGGGTGTTGGCACCCGACTGTTTCATAACAAACATTCGGAGGCCCGTTTTGCCGTTGATTTTCTCATCGAGCGACAGGTCGGAGAGTGAGTCACGAACCACGGCCACATCACGAACATAGACAGGTTTTCCTGCCATATTGCCCACCACCAGGTTGCCAATCAATCCGCTGGAGGTGAATTCTCCCTGAACCCGAAGCTGGTAGTCGAGTGCCCCCATCCGAACGTTTCCGGAGGGAAGGTTCATATTCTCGGCGGCAATGGTATTCCCTATCTGCTCAATGGTGAGATGATAGGCGTCGAGCAGCCGTGGGTCGGCATCTACATAAATTACCCGGCGGGGAGCCCCAACCATACCGATGGATCCAATGCCGTCGATCCGGTTGAGTGGATTAATGATTTTTTCGTCGAGCAGTTTTTCAAGTCCGGTGTAACTCTCATCAGCCGTAACCGCATAGAATACGATTGGCATCATGTTGGTGTTGAATTTGAAAATCATGGGCCGCTCGGCACCGTCGGGAAGGATACCGGTTATACGGTCAATCACATCGCGGATATCGTTGGTAGCCTCGTCGAGGTTGGTTCCCCATGCAAATTCAAGGTTGATAATGGAGAGGTTATCGGCCGATGTAGAGGTAATCTCCTTAAGACTGTTTACTGCGTTTAACGCATCTTCGAGCGGACGCGTGATGTTGTTCTCAATATCGCTGGAGTTCGATCCGGTATAGGTGGTCATAACCGAGATAAACGGAGGATCCATCTGCGGGTAAAGATCCACCGGAATCTGCACCAGTGAATAGATACCCATTACCACAACAGCGGTAAAAACCATAAAGGTTGTAATGGGCTTGTTTACTGCATTTTTATATATACTCATCGCATTTTCCTAATTTAAAACAAAGTGCAAATGGATTATCTGACAACATCAACGGCCATTCCGTCGAGCAGTCGTGCCTGTCCGTTAACAATTACGTGATCTCCTACCTGGAGGTCATCCGAAATTACTTCCACATTATCATTGAAACGGGTTCCCAATGTAACAGCCACCCGGCGGGCCACACCATCCCTCTCTACAAAGAGGTAACGATCGTTCGAACCTTGCATCTTCAGCACAGCTACCGAGGGCAGCAGCAAAGCCTGCTCTTCGCCCAATTCCAGAATTACCCTGCTGAACATTCCCGGACGAAGAAATCCCTCGCGGTTGTCGATGAGAACCTCAACATTGAAGGTACGGCTGGTAGGATCGATGGTTGGGTGTATGCGGTAAATGCGGCCAATAAACGACTTATCGAGATATATGTCGCTGGTTACAACAGGCTCCATGCCAATGGTAATGGCAGGGAAGTAGGCCTCGGAGAGTGCAACCAACGCCTTGAGCCGGTCTATCTGCACCAAAGAGAGCACGGCTGCCTTACCCACTGGTGTGTTGGGGGCACCCGAAAACATCTCGCCCGGTTCAAAATAACGACCCGATATCACCCCAGCAAAGGGTGCTACGAGACGGGTATTTCTCTGCAAAAATTGGACATTCGATTTGGCCACGGTGTACTGAGTTTCGAGCTGATCGTATTGCTGTTGCGCAATACTTCCAACTTTGGCCAAGGTGTCGAGCCGTCTGAAATCGGCCTCAATGTTGCGAAGTTGAATTTGAGCCTGCACCAGTTGCGTTTTGTCCATCTCTACCAGAGGAACCCCACGGTAGACCCGATCGCCCACTTGGGCATAAATCGCGTCAATTCGGCCGGGCGTTGCCGGTGCCAGGTGAATCTCCTCATACCCTTGCAGGGTGGCAGGATATTCTATCGAACGGGTAATGGTTTGCAGCTGCAGCTCCTGAACCCTTACCGCCTCCCTTTTTTCTACAACGGGAACCGCAGTTTGACTCTGCTCCTGGCTTCCGCACGACATCAGCACTGCCAAACCAGCAGCTGCTATGTTCCTATAAATACTTTTTTCGATCAACATATCTGAATCAATTTATTTGTCCGTATAATTTTTCAAGCTCAACATTGGCGCGCAGCAATTGAAATACTGCAGAGATATAGTCTGTTTCGGCCCTGACGTAATTGTTATCGGCATTTACCAAATCCAACCCCGAAATCAAACCGTGTTCGAACTTTAGTTTAAGGTTGTTGTAAACTCTTCGCGAAACGTCGAGGTTGCTCAGTTGGTTGGTATAAGTTTCGAGAGCTGTGCGCAGATTAAACTGCAACTGCTTCTCCTGAATCCTTAACTGATCGGCAAGCAAGGCCTTGTTGTTTCGGGTGGTTTCGAGATCGATTAACGCCTGCTTTACCTGAGCATTGCGCTGCCCACTCGAAAAGATGGGAATACTCAACCGCAAACCCAGCATATTTTGGGGAGAGGTATCAAAATCGGGTTTAAGAATTTTCTCAGTACGATTGTAGAAACCCGAGAGTGTAGGCAGGTAATTGGCCCGCTGCATTCTAACCTGTTGTTCCGACAATTTTTCCTGAAAATCCATTAGCTGAAAATCGAGGTTCTGCTGCAGCTGAAACGGAATAGGCGAAACACTGCTTTCGACAACTACACCCGTCAGCAGGGCATTCATATTTTCGGTGAGTTCGAGCTGCGTTTCGGCCGAAGCCCCTAGCACGAGCCGCAACATGTTGTTGGCCATTTCGAGTTGTCGCTCCGACGAGCGCACCGAGTTGCGCAAAGAGGCAATTTGAACAAAAAGCTGATCTACATCGGTCGATTCGATGATGCCAACCGCTTCGAGTGCGGCTGTTTTTCGATGAATCTCCTCCAGATTGGCCAGGTTCTTCGACAACAGGGTAAGCAAATCTTCCGAAACCAGCACCAAGTAGTAGCTATCGGTCACCGATGCCAGAATCTCCTGTTCGGTTCGCACATAGCTCTTTTCAATTAAGTCGCGGCCTATACGGGCCATTTCAATTCCGACAAAATAGTTGGCGTTGAAAAGAAGTTGACTCAATTGGAGGCTCATGTTGCTGGTGGGCCGGATGGGAATTTCGGTTGCCGGAGCATCTGGATTAAAGCGAATGGAGATGCTTGCACCAAGGGCATTCGAGTAATCCATGGTCGAATTAAGCTGAGGCAAACCAGCAGCAATCGCCTCGCGGATGCGTTCTCCAGAATGGGAAATGGCCAGGCCGGAGTTCTTAAGCGTTAGGTTATGCTGCAGTGCATGCTGACGGGCACCTTCCAGGCTCAAAACCAGCTGATCCTGGGCGGTTATCCTCAAAAACATCAGCAGAATAACCGTTGTTAAGAGGTAGGGTTTTCTTAGCATTGTCATAAATCTTCTGTTTATTGTATGGCGTTTTCAAAATATCGATCAATGAGCTCCTGTCCCTTGCGGGTGCATATCCCCCGAAAGTATGGAAGCAAAATATTTTTGAGTATGTCTTCATAGGTCGAATGCAGTAACCTTAAGCGAACACTGTTGTGCAGCAAACCCGCCAGCTCATGCAAAAAATTGTCGACCACCTCAATGGCAAGTTCCGATCTAAAAATCTTTTCCCGCATGCCCCTTTCTAAAATGACATAAGGAATCGAGAATTCACGAACCCGCTGTATGTCCTGGTAAAAACAGGCATGAATTTTTGGGAAATACTTATGCAAATCTTCAACAAACAGCGGATTCATGGCAACCATTCGGCTGTGCTCGTGGTTGAGCGCCATAAAAAGGGCCTCGATAGCATTCTCTGTCGAATTTAAGAGCTTTAGCAATTTGTGGTTGTTCTGAATGATGTGGAACTCCATGGTCTGAATTACCAGATCGTCTTTGTCCTTGAACAGCTCATAAATGGTGCGTTTGGATATACCCAAATCGAGTGCAATGAAATCCATCGTAACACTTCGAATTCCCATAACCGGGAAAAGTTCGCCGGCTCTGGCCAATATTTTATCCTTGGTTTCCATGTTTTGTTATAATTCGATACAAAACTATAAAACTAAACCAGTTTTCTGGTTTTTTGTTCACCTTGGTTATAAAAAATTAACAATAGTTCCCATTTTAGGGACCTAAAGGACCTAAAAAATGACAACAGGGCAAAGGAAACAAGCAAACTACTTTCCAAATTATTGATACCTTTCGGCCGTTAAAAGCCTTAAAAAATGCCACTGATTCATATTCTGCTGCTCGTTGTAGGATTTATTTTGCTGGTTTATGGAGCCGACAAACTGGTAGAGGGTGCATCTGCGTTGGCCAAGCGTTACAACATTCCTGATATTGTTATTGGACTTACCATAGTGGCCCTAGGCACTTCGGCACCCGAAATGGCCATCAACATTGTGGCGGCCATTAAGGGAAATACCGATCTGGTGCTGGGGAATGTATTGGGGAGCAACATTTTTAACGTATTGGCCATTTTGGGCATTTCAGCATTGTTGGCACCTCTCTCTGTAAAGAAAAATACCGTCAGGTACGAGATTCCCTTTAGCTTATTGGCCGGATTGGCAGTTCTGTTTCTGGCCAGCGACAACATCTTCAATCCGGGCGACAATTTTCTGGAACGGAAAGATGGCATCATCCTAGTTATTTTCTTCATCCTATTTTTGGCCTACAACTTTCATCTGGTGAAAAACCACCCCGAGGAGGTAGAAGTAGCTACCAAAAACCTTCCAATGCACAAAACCATCCTCTTCATCGTTTTCGGACTGGGTGCTTTGATATACGGAGGCCAACTCATTGTTAACCATGCCATTTCGTTGGCTACCATTCTTGGAATATCTGAAAGGGTCATCGCACTCACCATTGTCTCCATTGGTACCTCCCTGCCCGAACTGGCCACATCCATTGTGGCCATCAGAAAAAAAGAGGTCGATATAGCCATCGGAAACGTAGTAGGTTCGAATATCTTCAACATTTTCTTTGTGTTGGGTTTAAGTGTCATTGCCAAGCAAACCCCTGTTCCCCCCAACTCCTTCATCGATATATGGGTCAACATTGCGGCCGGACTGCTGCTTATGATCTTTGTATTTCGGGGCAAAGACAAAGGAACCGGACGGTGGGAAGGGAGGCAAATTGATTTCCGGGAAGGACTAATCTTTATCATTTTTTACGTCGGGTACGTGGCCTTTTTGCTTTTGAGCAAAGGATAGTAACCCATCGATACTGCTCTAGGCGTTTGTCGTTACTGCACCCCCGTCCCATAGCGAACTAGGTCGTCTTTTGCATTGGAAACGAGTTCCTTCTCCCCCATCCATATTAAGAATCATTTTAAACTGCGCAAAAATGGTTGCAATTTCATAGCCCTAAGGCAAATTTTATTGCATTTTAAATTTGTGAGCGTATTTTTGAAAAAAATCAACATCAACCAATTTAAACCATTTTTACTATGACACAGCTCAATTCTACCGAAATTAAGTTTTCGAACGGACTAAAAATACCTGTCGAGTTACACAAGGTACGTATGGTTCAGAAACTTCACCTAAAACCGGTAGAAGATCGCCTTGCTGCCATCGAAAAGGGCGGCTACAACACTTTTCAGCTGAATACGCTCGACATCTTTCTCGATATGCTTACCGACAGCGGTACCAATGCCATGAGCGACAACCAGATTTCGGCCATGCTCAGATCGGATGATGCTTATGCAGGTTCGCAAAGTTTTTACCGTATGGAGCAGGCTGTACTCGATGTGTTTGGGAAGAAGCATATTTTGCCGGTTCATCAGGGACGCGCTGCCGAAAACATCCTGTCGCAAACGTTCATCAAACCAGGCGATATATTGCCAATGAATTACCACTTTACCACCACCATGGCGCACATGGAGCTCAACGGTGGCAAGGTATACGAGATCTACACCTCCGATGCTTTGAAAATAAAAAGCAGCGTTCCCTTTAAAGGCAACATCGACACCAACAAGCTCAAGGCGCTTATTGCAGAATACGGAGCAGAGAGAATTCCCTTTGTGAGGCTCGAAGCTTCGACCAATCTTATTGGAGGACAGCCTTTCTCGATTCAGAACATGCGTGATGTTTGGGAAATTTCGAAAGCACACGGCATTATGGTTGTACTCGATGCCAGCCTGATTGGAGAAAATGCATGGTTCATAAAACAGCGCGAAGAGGAGTTTAAGAACAGTTCCATCAGCGATATCCTGCTCACCATGTGCAGCCTGTCGGACATAGTTTACTTCTCGAGCCGCAAGGTGAGTTCCACCCGTGGTGGAGGCATCGCAACCAACGACTACGATCTTTACCTCAAAATGCGCGACTTGGTGGTTTTGTTCGAAGGATTTACGACTTACGGGGGGATGTCGGTTCGCGAAATCGAAGCCATGGCGGTAGGATTGTACGAGACTACCGATGACACCATAATCTCACAGTCACCCTCTTTTATAGAATATACGGTCAACGAACTCGACAAACTTGGAATTCCAGTAATTATGCCAGCAGGTGCCCTCGGGTGCCATATCGATGCCATGGGCTTCCTGCCCCATATAGCTCAGGGGGAGTATCCCGCTGGAGCATTGGCTGCTGCACTCTTTATTGTCTCAGGTATCAGGGGAATGGAACGTGGCACCATTTCGAGTGTTCGCGATGCCGAGGGCAACGATATTCTGGCCGACGTAGAACTTCTGCGGTTGGCATTCCCGCGCAGGGTATTTACCCTGTCGCAGACCATGTTTGTAATCGACCGGGTAAACTGGCTCTTTAAAAATAGGGATCTGATAGGTGGATTGAAGTTTGTAGAGGAGCCGGCCGTGTTGAGGTTTTTCAATGGTAAATTAACCCCAACCAGCGACTGGCCACAGAAGTTGATGGCCAAATTTAAGGCCGATTTTGGAGATAGCCTGTAAGGAATCTTTCGGATAGATTTAGGGCACCAGGCCGGCAACGGCTTGTGTGCCTTTTTTTATGCCCTACGGCACCACTCAACGTTACAGTTTGATAATTTTATGTACCGATGGGGGTGTTTGGTCAACCAACACCCGCAACAGATAAACCCCCGGCGGCAAAGGTTCAAGATTTAGCCGGTAGGTGCTTCCCGGAAAGGACTCCACGTGGGTCTCCTTTACCCTTACACCACTGCTGTTGTACAACTGAAGCTTTGTACTTCCCCCATGCACAAGCACCACAGATATCGATTCGGTAGCCGGATTAGGAAACAGTCTGATTTGATGGGTTGTTGCCGGTGAATCCAATGAGGTTGTAAGCATCCAGTAGTCGTCCATCCAATTGAGGCGGTGCCTGATCCAGTTTTTAAGGCTATACACCTCCGTTTCGTAGGTAGGTCCAACAAAATTGTTGGGCCATACCCAAACACCCAGTATGGGCCATCGGGTAAAATTGCGTTCCACAGCACTGTCGAGCAGTGCCACCCTTTGGTCGATATAGTCCATTATGGAATCGGTATGCAAGGTGGTATGCCGGAGTTCAGACCAACGCAACTTCAACTCTGTTTCATATCGAGGGTCCTCCATAAGCCGGGCCCACCAGTGCATACAGTAATTTTCGTCGGTTCCATAGTTAAGGTATGCCCAGTTTTGCGAGGACTGATGGCGGCTGCTAAAGTTAAGGTTCCCATATCCCAAATCGAAATCCCACAGCGGTCCTGCCACCATCTTTCCCCCTTTGCTGTCGCGTTGTTTATGAAAAAAAGCGGAATACCGGTAGCCATCAACGTTGTTGGTAAGTTCATTGATGATTTGAAAATCGATAAACGACTCAACATCTATGTATTGTCGGTAGCCGGTGGTCTCGCTTGTAAACCACGGGGCATTCAGGTTGTTTTCGAAGGTGTAGAGGTAATATTGCAGGTACTGCTTTTGTGCAGCGGTAATGTTGGTACTTTTGGGATAGTAGTAACTAAACGCATAGTTTCGGGCATTTTTGTAGCGATAGGTAGGCGAAGTGTAGAAATATTCGTTAGGCCCCAGATCATGGATCTTATCGACTTTAAAGATGTAACCTCCGGTAAGTGCATCGCCAGCATTGTCGCCGCTTCCCATTTTGGTGAGATCGAGCCGGTCGCCTCCCCTTTTAATGCGCTCAATAAGCTGATAGACACCTATGTAGTTTCCATTCAGAAAGACTTCGACAAACTGCGCACCTGGCTGCCATCGGCCCAGTTTCCGGCCCAATGCATAGGTGAGATCGTTCCTTAGCATCGACTTGTCGCTATAGGGGGCGTAGAGCACCCAGTCGTCGTGTTCGCCAAAACCCAACAAATCAACCTTATCTTCCTCGCCAGCCGAATCGCGGGTTTCGAAACCATAGCTCTTTTTGGGGAACATCTGCGACGATTGTCCCCGGATTTCAATCCCAACCGGCCCTTGGTAATGAAACTCTGCATCACTGACCCTGTTGAGGCGGCCATCGCCATGGTGAATTATTTGCATATAGGCCGAAATCTTAGGTTCGTCGGGGATTTGAGCACCATATGTATTGATGAGTACAATGGGCAGGTGGCTGGAGGTTACCGACTGCACAGACTCCATAACCATGGGCAGCGCAGATTCGGCATAGTGAGCTCCCTTTTGGTCTTTGGCATCCCACAATCGATGGCCAAAGGTTGGAACTGCAATGAGAAGGAAAACAATGAACAGCAGACTTGGGGAACGCATAAAGTTGCAGGTTGTTGATATTTCCAAAACTAACGAAAATAAGGCAAAACCTGGCAAAAAACCATCAAATTGCTACTCCCATTGAAGCAACCGCCGCTCGCCCTCCAGTTTGCGGATTTCAGCAACATCCTGATTTACGAGGTGGAGTCTCGACTTTGGATGACAATTTTGCACCTTTGGTCCAATGATGGCCTTCGACCGGAGAAAGATCCGATGTTTCGCCCCCGAGAAGCAGCGAACCTCGGGTTTTGGGCGACCGACGTGAGTCCAATTCCTTTTTTCGAAGGAGAAATGTTGGGAAAAACTGTAATCTACTGGGGTCGGAAAGACTTTCGCCCGAAACTAGCCCCAACGGGGTTCAAAAACAATATCCCCGGGTGGAACCCGAGGTGCAAAAAAATCACTCCATTAATTGCAATTTATTCCGTAGGCTGAGCAGAATTGCCAGGATAATTGATCAATGGCACCAACACCTCGTTTCGGCGGTTGATCATTTGGTAAGGTGGGTTGTATCCGAGGTATTCAAATTTTCGGTTGTGTTGGTAACCCGTCTGCTCAAGCCATGATGCAAGTCGCTCTTTCATCTCCCCTATTTTTCGTTCACTTGCCCAGCCACTGAACCGCACAACAGCCACCACCGAAGGTTCGGAAGTGTGCAGCTGAACGTTTCGGTTATCGGGTGTTGGCAGAGCATCGAGCGAATATTGAGAGGGCATTACAAAACTCATAGTGCCATCGCTATCCGACATCCGAACCGGGGCGGTCATGCTGATTTTCATATTCTCCTCATTTCCACCAAAAATATAACCAGCCAAAGTTCCAAAACCCTGATTGCGGGTATTGTCGTACCCCCCGTTCATTTTAACACTCGCCATTACCGCTGGCGGGTAGTAGCGCACCTCGAAAGCACCCTCAACTTTGAGGACTTCGTAAGACTGAACTTCAGTCTGCCGTTCGGAGCCAAACAGACCCACGAGAAGTATAATCATTGCCTGAACCATTTTAAGTATTGTTAATTCAAACCATTAAACATCTGTAGCCCTACAAATGTTTTAGGCCCACTTGCATGCCGGTTTGTTAGCGATTACAATGCTGATCTGTTTCAGACGGACCTTAATTGAAAGAAAAATAGATTTATAGACCTTATAGCGCGCGGCTATCCGTAGTCGTGTGGTAACAGGTAAAGAAAAATTTACGCGTGTACGCTACATGCAACATCTCAATAAAAAGTGAAGCAATACAAAAACTGATGCCGCATCGAAACTGCCCATGGGCAATGGAGGGATCACGGTACGCCCAATGAAACATTCGAACCAACTTCCAATAATATGTCGCGACCGTTAACCTGTGGGCAAAAGGGTTTCAAAATACTCACCAATCAACGGGTTCATCCATCATTGGATCCTACAAATCAGCCGTTACCCAACACGCCAACCGGTTGGGTTTAAAAAATGGTTGGCCATCCCGTTTTTCATCACCGCATTGTTCATGCTGAGGTGGAATTTCTAAGGAATGGATAATCTATCATTTTCAATCCTGTAATCGAGGGAATGGCTATTTAAAAAATAGCATAGCTCACCTTCATCATCAGCGAATTGTTGGGGAACATACCGAACACATCTCCTATCTGATTGCCAATAGACTGGTTGTAGGGCGAATGAACGGGCGGGGCAAGCGGATTGGCTTCATCCCTCGCCTTGCGTCCATGGCTCCACACCAGGAAGATGGTTGAACCGGGCCGGTATTCCCATCGCATAACTAGGTTGGAATGCAGATTCTGATAGGCAAAATTCAGTTGTTTCGGATAGTGCGCGAAAGGTTCCAGCCGGTCGGGATCGACGAGCAGGCTGAAATCATCATATTTCCCCTTAGCCAGGAAAAGCTGTGTGTAAAGTTGCAACGAAAGGGCCTTGGTAAAAGTCACTGCCCCTCTCAACGTAAAGTCAAGATAGCCTGAATTTCGCCGGCCGAATACCGGGACATAATGGAAGCCCGGGCTGAATTCGGGGCGACCCGGCAAGATCGATGACAAAATTCCGCCATCGGCAAAAGGCGTGTAGTCGGCATGTGTTAACACGCCTGGCGAAGCTGCCCTGTTGCCAATCAACCATCCAGTCTCTGTTTTCCGGAAGGCTTCGTTCGAGGCCCACGTGGTATTCGCTCTTTCCCATTCGCTTTTTACGCTTCCGGTAAATGAAAACCTGGTACCAACATCGAGATTGCCCTTTATACCGAACAGATATAGTTTACCGCCATCTTCAGCAAATTTGAAACTCCCTTCAGATGTAACCATCCAGTTGCGGCGCCCATCGGTGTTGTATTCGCCTGCAAACATAATGGTTTGGGGTCGTGCCCATCGATCGAGGCCACGGGTTTCCCAGATATCGTAGCCACCTATTACCTCCGAAAAGCTCGAACTAAAACGAATCATCTGCGCGTTGAGTGTCATCCACTCCGACCGCAGGCTAAAAAAATCACCCATGTTCCACCATTGCAGATAGGAGTAGCGCTGGCGGTGCGACAGCCTGATGTTTGCCCTCTGGAATTGCCCGAAGGGTTGTCCTGCATTGATGTTATAGGTAAGCCCCGACCAGGCTTCGTAAAAATTCTGTTCGAAGCTGGTCCAGCCAATATCGTTGGGATTATAGCGATCGGAAAACACCAGCAGCGTAATATGGCCATCGATAATACCCTCCCGCTTTTTCATGATGAGTCCCCCCATGAAACCTCTCTGTGCTTCTTTATCGGACGACAACGGTTCACGGTTGGCAAAGGCAGCAATGCCTTCGAAGCTGTACCTGTTCTGTCCAAAACGCATGTCCCAGTCAACTCCCCCGGTCATGCTCCTCCATCCCGATCCGGTTTCTGCAGGACTCTGATAAACGGTTGCAATGCCACCTGCCGACGAGTAACTCCCGATTTGCTGACTTGCCCTGGCAACACTGTAGTTGTGGGTAAGCCTGAAGTCGTGGCCCGAAGATGTTCCCAGTACCCCGAACGACAGACCACCGGCCGACCTGCCCGATACCTTGGCCGCTCCGATAATGGGATCACGGGCGCCCATCCGGCGGGTATAAAATAAGCTGCTCCGGCCTATTCCAAACTGAAAAATTTCAGCTCCCTCAACAAAAAACGGACGTTTCTCGGTAAACATGGTCTCAAAAGCGGTAAGGTTTAGCACCGCAGGGTCGGCCTCCACCTGTCCGAAGTCGGGGTTAACCGAGGCATCGAGCATAATGTTGGGACCCAGCCCAACCTTGATGTCGCCACCGGCATCGAGTCGCCTTCGGTAATCCGCTTTGCCCGGAGCAGAGGCGCTTTCAAAAACATCGAGTCCGGCAAGCAGGTATGGGCGGATCTGAAGGTTTCTTCTGGGTTCCAGATTTCTGATCCCCTCTATCTGCCCGTACCTGGCCACCAGATTGGTGCGTTCGGTGCGCGGAATATAGGGCCACTCGGTAACCTCCCCCAGCCGCGGAATTCGTCGTGTAATATGCAATCCCCAAGTTTGTTCCTCAACCCCCGGAAAGCGCAGCATACTATACGGAATTCTCATTTCAGCAGTCCATCCCTTGTCAGTAATCGCGACGGCCGAAAACCAGATGGCATCCCACGAGGTATCCAACCCTTCGATGCGGGAATTGGTCGAAGTTCCGGTGGTCGGAATCCTGCCCTGAATGCCGTCGAGCTGCACACCCGCCGCATTGATGGCAAAGGTGTAGGCCGTTCTGCGGTTAAAATAGGAATCGAAGGAAACCAGCAACCAGTCGGCCCGGTTGAACTCATCCCGGCGACCCAGGGTGTTCTCTATCTCACCTGGGGTATCAAACATCTCAGCCCCCACATATACATTGTCGGCACCAAACAGAATCCTGATTTCGGTCAGCCGGGTAGCCGGCGACCCCTCTGCAGGTTCCCGCTGTACAAAATGACCTATTACCTCAGCATTCGCCCAATCCTGCTCATCGAGAACACCGTCTATGGTGAGTGCATGCTCAGCCTTGGTTGCACGGATGGCATAATCCTGCTGAGCCTTGACGGTAACGGCAGGAAACAGGATAAGAAGGATCGAAAACCGTATAAAATGTAAAAGCATAGGCAAATTATTTAAAGCGGAAAATCCCGAAGTTATGCGGTTCGTGGAAAGTCCTGACAGTGGGGTTCCAGGAAAAGCGGGTCATGCCGTCGTCGTAATCGAGCCGGTAAATATTGGCTCTCCATTGGGTGCCGGGTTCAGGTGCCGACAACACCATAGGCTCCATAAGTTTCCACGGTATAAAAAACTCGGCTGTCCAGCCCGTTACGGCACCGTTGCTTTGGTCGGTTTGGATGGAGGTCTTATGCCGGGTTTTTCTTTCGCCTTCATATTTCCAGGGCAACCATCCCAGAAATTTTCCCTCCAGATTGGGAATCAGCAGCGTGAGTTCATAGTTTAACGGCGATAGCTGATATTCGAAGTAGATCGGGTATTTCTCGTCGGGCATCAGAAAAACCTCCACCACATCCTCCTCCCAGAGGTTCAGGTTATGGCCCTGCATGGTAGCCGTAATTTTCCGGTCGTCGCATTTGATCAGGTAATAGATGCCGGTTTCAGACCAGAGCACTTTTGCATGGGTATTGTAATCCAAACGGTCGTTATTGCGCTTAGGAATAGTAACCCAGTCTGCCCTGCCCCACTCAGGGGCACTTCCCGCTCCGGTAACCTCAAAGTCCGACACCTGTATGATTTCCATCGATGCCTGGGGATCACCTTCAGGAGCAAAAAAAGAGAAAGAGATGAAAGCGGCCGTTAGCAGCCAAAGGTATAGAAGGCTCTTTTTCATAGGGTTGATCATTGGTCAGGCAAATCGGTAAGCAACAGAATCTGCATCCGTTTCGTGCTACAAGATATAAAATAAAACATTTGTGCCCCATCGGCCTCAAGGAACCCTGCAGGCGGGCGATACCCCTCGTCTGCCGGCCGACAGAAACAATTCCATAAAAACAGCCATCCACCGGATAGTAAAACCCCTTCACAAAGAAAAAAACCGGAACAATTCGTAATTTTAAACTCCCTTCAGCGCAACAATTGCCGTATGAAAACCTTAGAAGCGTGCATAGCAACCGCCATGGACTGCTCCGACAGCGAGATCCTGCCCTTTCTGCCCTATATTTTGCAGGATTTTTGGGAGCTGGGCTCCAATCCCTTCGTTATTGCAGACCTTATCAGAAAATTCTGCCCCACCCCACAC
>CAYGIQ010000065.1:0-14289 GCA_964349885.1 uncultured Prolixibacteraceae bacterium
TTTTAGAGGAGTACAAACTCACAAGGCGTCCAATGACCCTAGTATTTGCTTCGGAATATACCATCGCTGCAGTCCGCGAAGCATTGGACCAAAACCGAACCATTGGATGGTTTCAGGACAAGCTATTCGGTATGACATCGCTTCTGGAAGCATTCTTCGCTGCCAGCGTAAAAGCGACCATGATCTCCGAAGACGACAAAAACAGGATGTTCAAGATTACCAATACTTCGGATGTCGATTATACCTTGCAATTTTCAGGAAGCTCCACAGAAAGGAAGCTTCCAGCGCGGAGCAGTCTGCATCTTTCAGTTCCCCTCGCGACAGAAGAAATTCGGGTAACGGTTAAGAATATGCTGACACGCTCAGATGAGCCATTGTTGACAACCCTTCAACCTTAACCAGAAACCCAATAAAAGATTAGCAGAACATTGAGGATTCGAAAGCCAACTGAGGAATCAGAAGTTTCCTTCAAAAGGCGAAGATATCAACAACCCCCACTACAGTAAAAATGCTGTCTTTGTCTGAATGTGAAAAACTTAAGGGCACTGGGTTATCCTGCTATAGATCAATTAAGTATTTTTGCTCTGATGAAGCAATCCTATTGTGGGTTGCCAACACATAAATGTGTGGCACGCTGATTGTAGCAATTTTTCAAACTTTTGCGGCCTAGATAGTTTGCTTTGCCGGATGAAATAGGAGCTGCAATAACAATTATCCATTTTCGTGTTTTACACGAAACGTTCTAACTTTAAAACATAAAAATTACCAGGATGAAAAAGATTCTTTTTCTTGCAGTGATAGCACTGGCAGTGCTGGCTTCTTGCAAATCATCGAAAAAGGCAGCTTCTACGGCATTTGAACCGGCAGTACAGCAAACCTCTACCGCAGCTGAGCCCAAAGTGTTTCAGGTTCCCGAAGTTAGAGAAACTCCGCCACCGGCCGACGACAAACCAATTCCGGTTCGCAGGGAATCTTTCACTTTTACACAATCTCAAGATCAGAACCAAAACAGCTATTTTATTATCCTTGGGTCATTCAGTAGCATGGACAATGCCAGAAATTTCAGGCAAACGCTTACCTCTGAGGGTTTTACTCCCATCATCGTTCAGAGCGAAACCGGATACTACAGGGTAACCGTCGACTCCTACACGAGTGAGGGTCCCGCCCGCCAGCGACTTTCAGATATACGCAGGCAGCATGTCAAATACGGCGACGCTTGGCTGCTCATCAAAAACTGATAATCGGCTGATATTGCAGCTACCTTCAGATAAAACAAAAGGGGAAAACTACATTGGGTTTTCCCCTTTTGTTATGTCGGTTGGCGATCGATCTATTTTTAGATTGACAGTCCTTTTTAAGACAAAACAGTGTAGCTTTGCAAACTACAGGAGATCTCTTCTAATTAGCAATCTATTTTGATACCCATGAATGATCAAAAACAGCAAATGCTCGACCAGCGCTATTTAAAGATGGCAACCATTTGGTCGTTAAACTCATATTGCAACCGGAGAAAAGTTGGGGCACTGCTGGTAAAAGACAAAATGATTATCTCTGACGGATACAATGGAACCCCTGCAGGGTTTGAAAACATTTGTGAAGACGAAAACAATAAGACAAAACCATACGTTCTGCATGCTGAAGCCAACGCAATTACGAAAATTGCCAAATCTGGAAACAGTAGCGATGGGGCCACAATGTATGTAACCTCCTCTCCTTGTCTCGAATGTGCCAAATTGATTATTCAGGCCGGTATAAGAAGAGTTGTTTTCAACGAGGAATATCGTTCCGAAGATGGGGTTAATCTTTTACAGCGTGCAGGCATAGAAGTTACTTACATAGAAACAGATTTTGCATCACTCAAATCGGATCAATGAAACGACGCTTTCCTTATGTACCCCTTTTGTTGGCCGCAATGCTTGCGGCTGGACTTATCATAGGCAATTTTATGGCGCGGAATCATGTGCCGTCGGCCAGAGGTTTCAGAATTGGCAATACCAATAAGCTTAGCAGCATAATGGACCTGGTGCAGCACGCCTACGTCGACAGTATTGATTCCAAAGCCATTATAGAAAAAACCATTCCTGAACTGCTTAAAAATCTCGATCCACACTCTACCTATATACCCGCCCGTCAAATGCAGGAGGTTGAAGAGGAGATGCAAGGCAACTTTTCGGGAATCGGCGTTCAATTTTCAATTCAGGAAGATACCGTTGTGGTAATCGATGTGATATCGGGGGGCCCGTCGCAAAAATTGGGACTTATGGCAGGCGACAGAATCGTAAAAGTAAACGATAGTCTGATAGCAGGGGTAGGCATCCGAAACGAAGATGTTCTGAAGCTTTTGCGAGGACAGAAAGGCACTTTGGTTAAGGTAAGTAATCTTAGAAAGGGTTATCAGAAATTGTTTGATTTTGAAATTACCCGGGGCGACATTCCCATCTACAGTGTAGATGTTAGCTACATGATAGATGAGGAAACCGGATTTATAAAAGTTGGACGATTTGCCGAACAGACCTATTTCGAATTTATGGAGGGTATGCAGAAGCTCGATCGGGCGGGTGCCAACAAAATTATTGTTGATCTCAGAGGAAATCCCGGCGGCTACCTGACAGCCGTTATCAGAATGGTAGACGAGTTTCTGGATAAAGATGAACCAATCCTTATAACAAAAGGCAAATCGCAACCAGAGAAGGTATACAACGCTACAGCGCGGGCTTCGTTTAAAGACAAAAAGGTTTTTGTGCTTATTGATGAATTCTCGGCTTCGGCCAGTGAAATTTTCGCTGGGGCCCTGCAAGACAACGACCGCGCCATCGTAATTGGAAGGCGTTCGTTTGGGAAAGGACTTGTGCAGGAGCAAATTCCATTCTCCGATGGATCGGCAATGCGTCTGACAGTTGCCCGCTACTATACTCCAAGTGGCCGGTCCATTCAAAAACCATACACCGGTGGATCAGATACATATTTCGACGACATTTATGAGCGCATGGTCCACGGTGAATTTCTCGAAGCCGACAGCATCCAATTTGCCGATTCGCTGGTTTACTATACCAAAAAGGGACGAAAAGTCTATGGAGGGGGAGGAATCATGCCCGACTTCTTTGTTCCTGCCGATACCGCAGGACGCTCCCAATATTTTAACCAAATCTATCAACAGGGTCTTATTTATGCTTTCGCATTTCAATACTCCGATCAGCACAGAACAAAGCTCAATGGATTGCAGACGGCTACTGAGATTGAAGAATGGTTAGACCAGCAATCGGTTATCGAAAGTTTTGTGGAATACGCTGCATCGAAAGGAATTGCCCGCGACAATGAAGGTCTTCGAATTTCGGGATTCATAATTGAAACACAGTTAAAAGCCTATGTTGCCCGCAATATTTTAGGTGAAGCAGGCTTCTACCCCATCATTAAACAAGTCGATAAAACCTTACTAAGGGCCATTGAAATATCGCGGCAGAATCTGCTTGTTGAGCATCTGCCGTAAAAATGCATCAAGAAATATCGAGCATTGCCTGAATAGGTGCCCGGGCTTTGCTGATAATTGCTTCAGACAAAACGATTTCCGGCAACTCATGCTTCAGGCAAACATAGAGTTTTTGAAGGGAGTTCAACTTCATATAAGAGCAATCGTTACATCCACAGGTTGAGTCGACCGATGGAGCCGGAATAAATATTTTATCGGGACATACCTTGCTCATTTGGTGTAAAATACCACTCTCAGTCGCTACAATGTATTTCCTCGCATCATCCTGCTGCACATAGTTAAGCAATGCAGTAGTAGATCCAATAAAATCGGCCAACAATAAAACCGGTTTTTCGCACTCAGGGTGCGCAATAAATCTTGCATCAGGATGCTGATCCATCAAATCAGCTATCTTTTCGACAGAATACAGTTCATGCACCATGCAAGCTCCATCCCAAAGCACCATCTGTCGGCCGGTAAGGTTGTTGATATAGTTGCCCAGATTTTTATCAGGAGCAAAAATCAGCGGCTGTTCTTTTGGGAAACTTTCAACAATTTTAACTGCGTTGGCCGATGTGCAAATGATATCTGAAAGGGTCTTAAGTTCAGCCGTACAATTGATGTAGGAGATTACTTTGTGATTGGGATATTTCGCTTTAAAAGCCTCAAATTTTTCGGCAGGTGCAGAATCGGCCAGCGAACAACCAGCCTTTAAGTCGGGAAGAATCACCTTCTTGGAAGGATTAATAATTTTGGCAGTTTCTGCCATAAAATGAACCCCCACAAATGCAATAATATCGGCAGTGGTAGAAGCAGCTGCCTGAGCAAGCCCCAGACTGTCGCCCACATAGTCGGCAATGTCTTGCAATTCAGGCTCAACATAATAGTGGCTGAGGATTACTGCGTTCTTTTCCCGCTTTAACCGGCGAATCTCTTCGACAAGCCTAAAATTGGGATTTACAGGCTCGTCGATGAAGCCTTTATGTGCAAGATCAAATGCAAGATTTTCCATTTCAGACAAACTCAGAAACTTTTATAAAAACAGTTTCGTTTTGATGGCCATCAACCAGTGGGGTGATGAAAAACAACCTTGGTTATGAACAGCCTTACACAAACAAGAATAATGCCTTAACCCACCAGTTTAATTTCAGGCACAAAAATATAAATTCATATCGAAATAGTTCAATCCGAATACATTTGATTTGGACTCCAAATAGTAATCAATTTGCTATCGGCTATCCCTATCAAGGGGTAACGGAGACCAAAACGCGAATTGCCCGTCCAGAAGGTTCGGTGCCCTCCACAACAATCACAAAGTCGCTATTCAAGGCAGAGACAGGAACCGAGAAGGAGGCCTTCCCCTGCTGGTCGAGGTTCAATTCAGGCTCCCAGTAGAGCGTTGAGCGAAGATCTGTCGAAGCACCCGAGCGCAAAGCCTCCGGCCCGAGAAAACGTGCTGGAACGCGAAATCCCGCCTCATACCTATCTACATGGACTTCGGCAGCAGGCATTACAACCTGTTGCGTCTTCCCTCTCTTGGTATTGATCTCAATAACACCAACATTGTTAAGTCCTGTGTATTTCTGAATATCTGCTGGATCTAGTGAAACATTGATTGACTCAACATCGGATGGGGAGATGGTATTAAGGATATCTGCAGTAGTCCCCATTCGCTGCCCGTCAATAACAATTAACGCACCTGATTGAAAATGAATGGAATTCTGTGTCCCCACAAACACAATCTGACCGCTCTGTAAATTGTAAGGTTTAATCACTTTAATTACATCCAGAAGATTGGTAGATGACTGCAGTATTGATTTATAGGCTTCACTTTTTGCAGGAACGCCCGACTGTGCAGCCGAACGCCGGACAGGTACTTTTCGCAGTAAACCGGGGTTCGACGAAAGATACGCATATGGGAAGAGTGTGCTCATATTGTCAAGCATAGGGTTGGGTCGGATATTCCTGATCCTATTTCCAATTTGGTCGGTAAACCCAGAGTAAGGAATTACACGCATATTTCCTCTCCCCTGTCCATCGGTAGCTGAAAAAGAAAAATCGTTCAAGTTGGCAGGAAAAAGGTTTGGAAAAATAAAATTACCATCTGCATCGGAGTTCGCAGTATAAACCTGCAGGTCGCGACTGCTTAAAAGACTCACTATTGCGTTTGCAGCTGGAGCTCCCCGTCGATCTACAACTTGCCCCTTAATCCCAGAATTCATTTCACGGGTTAGGGCAGCATTGGTGGCATCAAACTGCATTACTTCGGACCATGAAAACCCCTTAATTCGATTCGAGATAAGGATATAATCAAGGGCAATCAAACTGCTGCTACCCTGTTTTAAGAGTGCATCGATATTCTCAACATCGTTGATCAACCAAGTATTAATGTCAAAATGGTGCCCAATGCCCGACTGGTTGACAAAAATTCTCTGTTTATCGGTCACCGAAACGGAAAACATACCTGATCCACCTGAACGATTTCGACCGGCATCAACGCTAACGCGGACACTCCCATCTGCAAGCTTTCCATCAACAGAAATAGCTTGCTGTTCTGGTCTGCCGTTGTACCAAAGCCGCTCAGACATAAGAACACCCTCGTCATTAAAAAGTGCAATCTGATGAATCCCCTGCTCAAGGTCAGCTAAAGGAATACGAATTCTGGCAGACCTCTCAACCTCAAAATTAGCAGCCCAAACCAAATTAAACCGATGGGTAACCACCACTGCATAATTTTTGGGTTGTGTATGTTGTCCAATTACATCAAGCAGTAAAAATTGAGTTCCATCGCTTCCAAGCGTTATGGTTGGCCTATCGGCCACAGGGCTAGGTATGGCAATTCGTTGTCCCTTACCGGGTTCACTTGTAACTGCAAGGAAATAAGTCTCACCAGCCTCAGCTTTAAAAGGGAAGAGACCAAAACCAGGATGAAAAGTTCCCGTCTTGGAGATTATCTCTCCGCGGCCATTAACAATATCGCCCTGAAGAGAGACCGGTCCCTGTCCGTACAGTGTAGCATGAAAGCCCATCTTTACCGGCACCTCAGGCAGATAACTCCCCCCTTCGGGCCAGAAAGTTACCGTTACACTATCGGTGGTGACCTTCAGAATATGCCGGGTTTTCCAAACCTCCCGCTGATGTGAAAGCTCCAGCACAACTGGATTCACACCGGTAACCGAAGGCATATTAACTGAAAATGAAGCCAATCCGTTATTGGATCGAAGTTGCCCTTCGGAAAGGATACGATTGTTGTGCAGAACTTTGTAATTAAACGAATGGCGATGTGCCGGAGTGCCATCATGCTGTACCACTTTGAGCCTTACTGAAGCATTTGAACCGGCCGGGTAGAGGATATTTGGATCTTCAGGCGTCACCCATGCTTCGCCTTCGTAAAACTGGTGTACTAGGAAAACTTTTACGGCAACATCTTTTTCATCGGTATGCAGCGGAGTCGATGCCACCAAAAAGTATTTGCCCAATGGCAGATTCTCAGGTAATCTGATATCTCCGTGAAATTTAGACTGTTCAAGTTGGTACTTATCCCCGCTAATCAGCACTCCATCAACATCGAAAAGGTGTAAAGTCAGCTCCGAGCTAAGATTGGTCATTGATAGTTGGCTCAGTTCAGAAACCCAGCCTCTGATCCAAACCATATCGCCGGGAGCATAGATATCTTTATCGGTGGCCAAATAAATCGCCTCTCTTGGATTTGAGACCACAAATTCAGGTAGTTTATCAGCTACTTTGTCGAGGATGTTGGATTGAGCCCTTACATTCGCAACGGAGGCCCCCAATAGTAATGCTGCAAAAAGAATTTTTCTCATAGGAATCAAATTAAGGCTACTTTTAAATTACGAAAAATCGAATTGAAGGGTTTCTTATCGTCCCCTTTATACATCATTATCGCTTACACTCGCTTATTTGTAAGATATTTGCAGAACCCATTACAAAATTAGATTCCCCGGAGAATTTTTAAAGCTTTGCCATATTAAAACTCGCTTTTCAGTGCAAACGTTGTTCGAACCTCTTCACCGCCGCGCAGCACCTTCATTCTGATTCGACGATCCTCCCTGCTCTGCAGCAGCAAGTTGATATCGTTAAGCGACATGCTCCGGTGATGGTTATTGTTGATCGTAATAATCTGATCGTTCTCCTGTAGGCCGGCCAACGCAGCAGGTGAATCCTTTTGAATATTTGAAATGATGAAGATGGGTAAGCCCGGCATTGGGTTAATTACCTCCATTCCACTCATATTATAGTTAAAATCCTGCCGTACCAAAGGAGTGGGAGTTAGGGTTAGCCGGGCATGTCTGTAATCAATGGTTACAATAAAACGACGTAAAATTTCAGCTCCTAATGTGCCATTCCGATCGTTCTGAGAAATAAGCTGGGCAATCATTCCACTTTCTGGAAACGACACAATTGGTCTCGGTAAAACTAGCGGTCCAACCCAAATACCATCGATTCTGCCTTTTGCTCCAAACAAATCGCCCGACAGGCCCTTACCCAAAAAGGTATCGATGTGCCTTAGAGGAATGGTAATGCGTTCATCAGACAATTCCGACAACCACAGAGCATCGCTGGCACCTGTATCAACCAGCAACTTAACCGGCACCTCTGTCATATCCTCCATAACAATGCTGGTGAAGATGTAGGGCTTATATCCCTCGAAGTGTAGGGGCAGAATTATATCGCGGCTGCGGTCGCGGTATTTGAAATGCTCATGTCTCCAGAGCGTAATCAGCTCGCGCTGATAATCAATGCGCACAACATAATCCTTAAAAAGATTAAATCCGATAAGACCATGCACCGGAAGCCCCAGAATATGTGAAATCTGGAAATTTTCATCAATCACCATTTGTACCTCCTGATTTCGCGCAACCATACCTTCTATATTGAGGGTATTGTTGCCCGACCGGTAGGCAGTAAGCGATTCACCTTCACCCAGACCTTTTACCTCTACGGGCATCAGGTAGTTAAGGTTAAGTTTATTGATGAATGGCAGTTCGGTGATGATTGGAAAACGAACTCCGGAATCGAGAATGAAATTGAGCGTATCCGAACCGTTGATGGTTACAGGGATTATAATCAGGTTGCTGGCCGACTTAAACTTTATTGTAACCGACTTATCCCGCGGATTTTCGATAAGAAAACCACGGTTCATTCCGAAATCACGCGATCCCCGCTCAAAATCAATACTCTCCTCGAGCGGTACATACTCCCTAACAACCATTAGATTGCCTTCTATTTCGAAGATGAGGTAAAAGTCCTGCATCAGTTTATCAAGGACAAATTTTACAGGTTTATTTGAGATATTGAGACTAATTCTTTTATCGGAAACCAACTGAGCATTGTAGGTGTAATCGATGTTCAAATAGTTGCATATACGCTCAAGTATATCCGACAAAGGCTCATTTTCGGCATATATGCTAATATTCTGGTCGAGCGCAGGGCGTGTTACTGGTTGCTGACCACGCACCGTATCGGGCAAAAGCATTACCAAGGCAATAACTGCCATCCACTTAAGGAAAAAGGACACATCTCTTTTCATGGTCAATTCTTATTTGTTAGAAAATTCTTTCTGAAATATACACCATTAGATTAATAAAACTCTAAATCAATTGTTAAACCTGAGTGGCCAATTTTTGCTGTTTGGTTGTGGAAATGAAAGATCGAAAGAAAAGCAAAAGACAGACATATCCCAAAAGTTTTTTCATTGAATACCACACAGCAATATGCATACCATTGCGATCGCCAAATAAACCTCTGCCTCTTAAAATATTCGGGAATTCAAATAACCTTTTGTTGTGTTCATAGGCAATTTTTTCACACATAGGTTTTCGAGCATCGGACGGGCATTCCAAAAGAGATCCTGAATGCTTACATGCATCAGAACAGCAAATTTCAGGATAAAAAACCATCACGACTTAACCTACTAAATTACAACTCCAAAGGTAGCTAAAATCCATGGCTTACAGACAGTCAACTGCCTAAAGAACGAATATTTTGACAGACTAAGAGGGTGCCTAAACATTTGCTGCAAAAATATTCTTATTTTTGCTCCGCGTTAGCTGCCCGGGTGGCGGAATTGGTAGACGCGCTGGACTCAAAATCCAGTGATAGCAATATCGTGCGGGTTCGATTCCCGCCCCGGGTACTTAAAATCCATTTGGTTGATTTGCAGCCAAGTGGATTTTTTTATAACAACGCACCTAGGCACACCTAAATTCCTAATAATATATTCCAAACAATGGAATAAGCTCCCCATAAAAAGAGTGGGATGATGTACTAATGGGAATAAACTCTTTTGACTTTAACAATGGGAATGCCTCAACCCTGAGCTGAAGAGACTAAATAACCACCACAACCTGTCCGTTGGGGGGCAATGCACGGAAAAAGGCCTTGGCATCGCCGGCAGGTATATAAATGGTGATTTCCGGATGGACTTCAGGCAGCTGACGGTGCAACAACTGACGGTTAAATTTTGCGAAATGGTTACGGAATCGGCCCAACCTGTAAGCCAGTAACCCATTTGTCGCGGTGAATGCCTCATCGGATTGGACTATGCTGATGACAAAAGTATTGTTTAGCAAAACATGCCATTCGACAAATTCGTCGGAACTTTGCAGTGGTTCATTATTGCCTAAGGCAGCCTCGATTGAATCTTTTGGTACTTTTTTAACTGTTACTGGTTCTTTTACTATAGCGCCCTCTATTGCGTCGACTATAAAAGGCTTTGAGAAGCGTTGTAAATAGCTATCAGGATTAATAGCCTGAAAAAATGTAGGTATTTCGGCTTTTTCAAACTTCAGTTGTCTCAGCACTACCCCCTTCAACTCTAATTGAATGATGCTATCGCGCAAATTAACCGTTAGCCCAATAGAATCAGAACCAGCCATAGCCAACCGGGCAGTCAAAAATGATTTTTCATGTAAAAGCTCCCATGTATCGGAAAAGAAGCCTTCTGTTGAAGAGACTTCTACACTGTTTATGCGTGAAAGCTGAGCTCTGTAAGCATACACATATGCAACCGCATACACCAAAAGATAGGTCAACATTACGAGGGGAATCCATTTCAACATGAGATTCGATAAAATAGCAGCACTCTTTTTATGCATCCTTCTAAATTAAACCTGTATGTAAAATATTTTTTGACATATCTATGTATGTCATTCAATATCAATAAATAAAGACACGCGACCCAACCGAAAGCGTATGGAATACCTCATAAAGATCATCGTCGAGCATTCTAACACAACCATGGGTAACAGGCATACCGATGAGTCTTTGGTATAAAGTTCCATGAATCATATATCCATCGCCTAGGGTAAGGGCATAATCGCCCAGCACTCCTCTCTCAAAACGGGAATGGTGATCGGGAGGTGGGACAGGTAAACCCTCTTCGACAAATGCCCAATCTGGCCGTCTCCAAACCGGATTTTCAATTTTTCCTTGCACCCTAAAAACTCCTCTGGGTGTTTTAAACAGCCACTTTTGATCCCCTTCACCTTCGAGACTTATGTAGCTTCCGGTGGAACAAAGACCTTCGCGAATGAGATTTTTGTTGCGAAAAAGGTAAAACCGGTTTTCGGATATATTCACTACCAGATAGGCATTGCCCGGAGTAAGGCGGTCGAGTCTGCGTTCGAGGGCCGAAACCTCTGACCTCAACTTGGCCATATTTTTCAAAGAATCTGGCTCCAGCTCGGGAGAGAATTGCAATCGACGGGTTGCCGTTAAGTCAGCCAGCATGGGCACCCCCCACAATAGCAAAGGGAGTATAGCGATATACATCAAAGCGATGGAAAAGGCCTTTAGAAAACGGGTGTTCTTCCGCGCATCCGAAACTGAAAGAAACCAATTTCTTGCCACCACAAACAATTTTATATCCTGTAACAACCTTTTCATATCCTGTATAATCAGTTGGCTGGTAAATCGAGCAACCTGTTTTGGTACCACTCTTCGTAAGAAATGGTTGAGCCTACAACCACTACGGGGGTTTGCAGCGTCGAAACCCCATAAACAATATCCATGTCGCGGTCGGCCAGAGCAATACAGCCGTCTGTCCAATGGTATCCTCTGCCACCATGCCCGTGAATCTCAATTAGATTACCTGCTCCAATTCCTGCAGGAATCGAACCGTTCGACACATTTGTTTGATATCTGGTCAAATCTGCCGCATTCGGATAGTTCAAGAGTAAGGCTTTGTAGTAGATTGTATTTCCCCGCTCTTTCTTACGTGTTACATAATAGCTACCTTCGGGAGTAGCTTTGTCCCCTTGGTGGAGTTTGTCGCCCAACCAGTTGGACCCAAATTCTGCAGGAAACGAGTGCCTCAGATTCCCATTTCGATAAACCAAAAGTGTCTCCGAAAGCTTATCAACCACCAGAAGGGCTTTTCCGGTGGCTTTGGACCGTGCGATCTCCGACTGAACCATCATCTCCCAAGCCTCGAAATTCTCGAAATAGGCTACGACTACTCTATCAGCAGCATTTTCCGTCTTTCCCATCAGGACCGAAATGGTATCAAGAAGTTCAATGGCCTTTTTGAATTGCTGTCGATTTCTGGCAACTCGGATCTCTTCGGCCATTAGTTTTATCCGAGAAAAGTCGTTCCGAAGACCCTCAGGAAGGGGTAATGGGGCAAAAACCTTTTCAAATCGGGTAATTTTCGATTCCACATCTCTGAGCCGGTTAGCAGATGTAATTTTAGCATCTTTGCTAAAAACTATGGCCGATTGTCGCGCATTGGATGCGAAGGCTACCGACTCATCGGCCAATCGGGTTACTTCGCTGTAGTTGCGTCCGAGAAACCATTTTTGATTTTCGTTTTGCCATACCACCATCGCCGAATCGTACAACAGGGAGGCCTGAAGGTACAGCGCCGGAGCGTAAATGTCGGCTCTTACTTCCCTCAAGGAGGCAAGCGCTTCCCTTGCCTCGCGAATTTCATTCGTGGGGAGTTCATCGGATTGATAAACGATCCACCCAACCAAGCCGGTGGAAGTCATAAGAGAAATCGCGATGATCAAAATGATCAGATATCTTGTGCGTCTGGTCAACATGCCAAATAAAAATTGAGGCTGAAAAAGTGCGAAACCCACCAATGCCCAAATGATTGCAATACTATTTTCTCACAAACGAAGCGGGAATATTGCCCAATCAGACAATGCAGAGTGTTCAGCAGATCATCTCCAGCCTCAATCTAAGTTTGATTTAAATGTGTTTATCGTCTGCTGCCAACCTTTGCATGAACAGCCTCGAGTTCAGCCTTAACTGAATTGATTTTTTCGAATGCGGTTTTGGATTTATCGAGTGCTTCGAGAAGGCTACCCTGTTCCATCAGAGTGGTAGCTTCAGATGCAACAATCTCGACAGCAGCAATTTCGGCATTAATGGCTTCGAGTGCAGCAGCACCCTCCTTACCCTTTGGAGCCGAAGCAAGCAACTCTTTTGAGGTATTAATTGTGTTTGTGAGATCGGCCAGCAATGCATTGGTTTCAGCCAATACCTCGGCCTTACGGGTTTCGGTTTGGGCGGTAACAGCTACCGATTGTTCTGAGAGGTTGGCCAGACGTGTTTTAACGTCTCCGAAATTTCCAAACATTTTTCCCTTCTGGGCCTCAATGGCCTCTGAAACAGCATTCAGGGAGTCTTGCAAGGCCGAATACTCGGCAGTAAGATAGAGGTCTGCACCTTGCGTGCGGGCCAACTCAACCGCTGCTTTGGCAGCATCAAGTTCTACCTGCGGAACTTTGGCGCAACTACTTAAAAGAACGGTAAAACCCACTAATAGAATAGCGGTAAGAAATTTGTTTTTCATGGCAAATAAAAATTACATTTGTTTAACAACATTGGGGCCGGTCGATATTTCCTGGCGACCAGACTGACATTAAGACGCAGCTTATCGCGGAAGTAACGGCCATTCTAAAAAAAACTTATAAAACACCTAATTATACCATCTTATGTCAACGCCCTCTTGGCAAAGCCTTAAAGATGAGGAGATTGTTAAAATGATCGTTTTCGAAAAGCAAAGTGATCTTTTCGAAATTTTATATGTGCGCTACCAGCTCAAAATCCGTGACAAAACATACAGTCTTTTAAAGGACCGACAAAAAGCAGAGGAATTCACCGTTGAGATACTCTCCCGTGTTTACGAAAAGTTGTCGGGGTTCAAGGGCAGCTCATCTTTTTCATCGTGGGTGTATTCGATAACCTACAATTATTGCATCGATTATTTGAGACTCAAAAAGAAGCTACATTACCCCGATTGGAACAGAAACCATGTGATTGCGGAAATTCCAATCGAATCGGAAGAAGATCTTTCGGGGGTTACCTACGATAAACTGATGAACATCCTCGACCGGATCCATCCGGAGGAGAAAGCTCTAATACTTATGAAATACCAGGATGATTTGACGCTTAAACAAATTGCATCTACTTTAAGAATTACAGAAGATGCTGTAAAAATGCGTCTTAAAAGGGCACGGACCCGAATTGTCTATATCTACAAGCAATATTTTGCCGAACCATAATTTTTGGTTACTTTTTAAAAATAAATCGTCTGAATAGCACAGGTTTTGGAAGAAGCACTGCTTTAAACCACTCCGCCACGGAGGACGAAGTCTATACGAAGTCGATGCCTTTAGATAAAAAGATTAGACCTAGTATGCCAATGTAGTAGAAAGAAAACAATGATTTTGGGAAGTTGCCAGCAATTCCTCTTTCAGGGCAGCAACCTATGATTTTATAAAAGAAAAATGAAAAATCTGCTTCAACGAATTTTTCAGTCCAACAGGATAAAACCCCCAAAGGCCGTAATG
>CAYGIQ010000066.1:0-14277 GCA_964349885.1 uncultured Prolixibacteraceae bacterium
AAACAGGTCAACCCCTGCATGCTTTCGATGCTTCGGCCATTAAAGGCAACAAGGTAGTGGTGCGCACCACCCCTGCCGGAACAAAGTTTGTTACGCTCGACAGTGCCGAAAGAACTTTGCGCGAGAACGATCTGATGATTTGCAATGCTGAGGCCCCAATGTGTATTGGAGGGGTGTTTGGAGGTTTGACATCAGGGGTTAAGCTTTCAACTAAAAACATATTTTTGGAGAGTGCCTGCTTCGATCCAGTTTTCATTCGGAAAACCTCGAGGCAACATGGACTCTACACCGATGCTTCTTTTCGGTTTGAGAGGGGCACCGATATCAATGCCACCATTTATGCACTAAAGCGTGCAGCCAAGCTCATCAAAGAGATTGCCGGAGGTCTAATTTCATCGGAAGTGAAAGATCATTACCCCAGCCCAGTGGCAGGATATCCGGTAGAAGTGAGCTACCTCAACATCAACCGATTGATTGGAAAAACAATTGAACTTCCAGAACTAAAGGTTATTCTGGCGTCGCTCGATATTACGATAACCGATGAGACTCCACGCGGACTTTCGCTCATGGTTCCCACCTATAGGGTAGACGTACGGCGTGAGGTAGATGTTATTGAAGAGGTGCTTCGGATATATGGCTACAATAACATAGAGATACCGGCGCACATCAACGCTTCGTTGAGTTATGGCAAGTATCCCGATCCGCACCACATGAGAAATGTGGCAGCCGATTTACTGGTGGCACAAGGGTTTTTCGAGATGTGGTCGAACTCCCTAACCAAAGCCTCTTACTACGAAAATTTAAAAGAGCTGCCCGAACAAAAGACCGTAAAACTTTTTAACCCACTAAGCAGCGACCTTAACGGAATGCGGCAAACTTTACTGTTTGGCGGACTCGAGGCTATTCAGCTCAATTCAAACCGAAGAAACCAGGACCTGAAGTTGTTTGAGTATGGCAATACCTACCACGCCAAGGGAACCCATTCGAAAGAGGACCCCGCTTCGGGCTATTATGAAGAAGAACACTTGTCGCTTTTAATTACAGGAAAGCGGTCTATTTCCAACTGGAATACCCCCGCCAGCGAAAGCAGTTTTTATCTTTTGAAGAGCTATGCAGAATTGATTTTGCAGAGATTGGGATTCGATCCCGATGCCATGACCCGGGATACCCATCAAGGAGAACTCTTCTCCGAAGGCCTTTCTTACGCACTCGGTAATGGTTCGAGCCTTTTAAAACTTGGGAAAGTTGCCTCGAAAATATGCAAGCTTTTCGACATCGATCAGGACGTCTATTTTGCTGATTTCGACTGGGGATTGCTGATGTGGGAAATGAAGAACAACCGAGTCAAATTTAAAGAGTTGCCCCGCTACCCTGAAGTTAGACGTGATTTGGCACTTGTTCTCCAAAAGGATATCCAATTTGATGCACTGAAAAAAATTGCGTTTAATGCCGAAAGACAGCTTTTGACAGCTGTCGATCTATTTGATGTATATGAAGGCAAGGGGGTTCCAGAAGGCAAAAAATCGTACGCGATGAGTTTTATCCTTCGCGACGACCAGAGGACCCTTACCGATAAGCAGATTGACAAGGCCATGGAGAAGATTCTGGCCGCTTTTAAACGTGATGTGGCTGCCGAACTGCGGTAATTCCACGCCTAAATATTGAAGTATGTCAGACCACGCGAAAGGCGTTATTTACGCTGTAATAACTGCCCTAATGTGGGGAGTATTGGCGGTTGTACTCAAGGTAGCAGTACAAAAGGTCGACGCGCTTACCATCGTCTGGTTTAGGTTTAGTCTGGCTTTTTTACCGCTGTTGATCTGGCACATCTTTCGGCGACCTGCAGAGCTTTCAATATTTCGAAAACCTCCGTGGCTGTTGGTGTTGGCAACGGGAATGCTCGCCTACAACTATTTGGGATTCATGTTGGGAGTTCATTACACCACACCCAACAATGCACAGCTCTTTATTCAGAGCGGCCCGATATTGCTAACACTTGCGGGTATTCTTTTTTTTCGCGAAACCATCAACCGTAGGCAAATTTTCGGATTTGTGCTTGCCATGGCCGGACTGCTTATCTTTTACAACCAGCAGATCGGATTTTTTACCAGCGGAACCCAACTCTATATGAAAGGCGTTCTGATTACCTTGTCGGCAGCCGTGTCATGGACAGTGTACGCCGCACTTCAAAAAAAGCTTGTAAAAAGCTACTCAACCTTTACCCTCAACCTTTTTCTGTTCGGCTTGCCCACGCTGCTTTTTTTACCCCTCGCCAAACCATTGCAATTGTTGGAACTTAACTGGGTAATGTGGCTTATAATGCTGTTTCTAGGCCTCAATACGCTGGTTGCCTATACCACCCTTTCACTTGCCCTCAAGTACATCGAAGCCGGAAAGGTGAGCATCATCATCATTCTCAATCCACTGATAACTTTTGCCATAATGGGCACTGTAACCTACCTCGAGGTTTCATGGATTGCCGGAGAAAATTTCACCCTTTGGTCGGTTTTAGGGGCATTGACCGTTTTGGCTGGGGCAGCCTTGGTGGTTATGAAAAAACGAAAGCACCGACCTGTTATTGGCTGACAAAACAGGCAGCTCCATATTTTAAAGATTGTTATTTTTGGCTGTTGCAGAAAAAGCATCATATATATATTTTTGCCCATCAAATAAAAAAAGAAACGATTATGAACTTACGGTTTTTTCGCACTTTTTCGCTTGCAGTGCTTTTGTCTCTCATACTGGGTTGCACCAACACCAGCGAACCTGTTCGTATTGTCAATTCAAAATACAAACCGGTAATCAACGATATCAGGTATGAAGCGCTATTTTACATGAGCCGCTCAACAATGCCCGGATCGACCCTGGCTGTCTCCATTAAGGGAGAAACGGTATATGCCGAGGCATTTGGTTTGGCCAATACCGACCTGAATGTTCCGGCCTCGCGCAATACCAAATACAGGATAGGCGAAATCAGTCAGGCAATTACCGCACTTACCTATTTCACAATGGTCGAAAGGGGATTGCTTTCACCTCAGGACACCATTCAATCGTATTTGCCCGACTATCCGTACATCAACTTTCCCATCCAACTGCAGCATTTGGTAGACCAAACTTCAGGCATCAGAGTGCCCACGCTATTAGAGAGACACTACCGAGGCAACGCCCTGAGTCTGCAAAACGGATTGCACCTGTTCAGCAACGATTCGTTGTTGTTCGCCCCCGGCCAATACCAATACCCCACATCTTTCAGCTACAACCTGTTGGGAGCAGTAATCGAAAAGAGGGCCGAAAAGTCATTTCAGCGGGTTGTATCGGAGATGGTGCTCGATACATTGAAGATGCTGAGCACCCAGCCCGACAATCCTTTTGCCACCATCATCAACCGATCGGCGTTTTTCGACCGCGACATGATCGCCCAAATGGTTCACGCAAATACGCTGGATCTGCGCTTCAGACTGCCTTCTGAAGGTTACTTGTCGACTGCTGAAGATCTTCTTAAGCTTGGAAATGCATTGCTTTACGGCAATGGAATTTCGGAAACAGTGCGCAATCAAATGCTTACCGCCCCAAAAATAAACGGAGAGTCAATGCTGCCTGCAGGCAACGGACTAATGTTTTTGCAAAACAGTCGCGGAGAATTCTATTATGCTTCGCGTGGACTGGTTACCGGAGGTGGGGCCATGCTTATTATTCTGCCCAAAGAGGAAATTGTTGTGGCCTGGAGTGCCAACATCAACGACGAATTTGATGAGTTGCCAGGCTTAATGGTGGCCAACAGCTTCAGAGATTTTCTGGAAGGAAACTATAAAACCCGCAAAGAAAAGATGCAAGAGGCCGAAAAAGAACTTTCAAAACAGAATCTGCAAGAATTCCCGCAATAATCGCATAAAAAAGCAGCCACCCCAAAAAGGTGGCTGCTTTTTTAGTGATCAGAGCAGGGTCCTGTTGCCTTAAGCCTTATTGAATTGCAATTTGCAATGGAGCTTTTTCCAATACTTCCTCTTTTTTAGGAAGGGTAATTTCCAGAATTCCATTGGAAAAGTGAGCAGAAATCTGATCGGCATCAATCTGCTTAGACAGTTCAAAACTTCTTTCAAAATTTTCGGAAGTAAATCCGCGGCGCAGATACCGAACCTCATCCTGTGTTCCTACATCGGATTTTTCCGATTTGATGGTCAATACGCTCTTTTGAACACTGATCTTTACTTCCTCTTTCGAAAATCCCGGAATGGAAAGCTCCAAACGAAACGATTTGTCGGTTTCCATCAGATTTACCGGAACACAACCACAACTGTTTTCGCGGGTATCGTTGTAACCAAATGTCTTGAACAATTCGTCGACCAAATTTCTGTGTACAGGGTAACCTGCTGGATTGAATTTTACAAGTGTCATAATCTGTTTCCTCCTATTTTAAATTGAACAATTTTTATGATTCTGTTTGCCCTAATTCAAACCTTATTCCAGATATCTCATTTGGGCCATTTGACGCAAACCATTTTACAAAACACGCCATTATGGCACCTTTATTATTAAATAGATGCCATTATTGCAGTTTATTTGATTTTAAGAGACAAAATCGACCTCGGTTTTCTTTGAATACAGCAGCAAGGTCAAATTTTTATAATTTCGCTTCAAAGGCTGAGATATGCGCATTGATATACTTACGGTAGTTCCTGAATTATTAAATGGACCATTCGATCATTCGATTGTAAAACGGGCCCGTGATAAAAACCTGGTCGAAATTGTCATCCACAATTTGCGCGACTACTCTACCGATAAGCACCGTCGGGTTGATGATTATGCGTTCAGCAAAGGGGCCGGAATGGTTATGATGATTCAACCCATTGAGGCTGCCATACACCACCTAGCACAGCAACGCGATTACGACGAAATCATTTATACCACCCCCGATGGTGTAGTGTTCAATCAACAGGAGGCCAACAACCTGTCGCTTAAAAAGAATCTGATTATTTTATGTGGGCATTATAAGGGAATCGATCACCGGATTAGAGAACATCTCATTACCAAAGAGCTTTCCATAGGCGATTATGTCCTTACCGGAGGAGAGCTGGCAGCGGCCGTGATTACCGACAGCATCGTGCGGTTGCTTCCGGGGGCCATCTCCGACGAAACATCAGCACTGTCTGACTCCTTCCAGGACAACCTGCTGAGTCCTCCTGTTTATACCCGGCCGGCCGACTACAACGGGATGAAAGTTCCTGATATATTGCTGAGCGGAAACGACCACTTGATCGACGATTGGAAGCATCAGCAGTCGTTGGATCGCACCCGTTCATTGCGCCCCGACCTCTTTGAAAAGCACCTACGCGATCAGGAATAGAACATTTCGAAAATCTTTTTGGAGATTTTTCTGTTTTAAATTTATTGTAAACATACTCCTCTATGCAATCGACCTCTGCAAAATTCTACCCCACCGTTGCTCAGGCCATCCATTTGCTGATGCTCTATATCTTTATTCAGACCATCATCGATTTCCCCCTGGCCCTTATCGATTATTTCAATGATACCGATTACCTCTATAATCCGGTTAAGAAATTCGTGAACAGCTTTGCCGTAACCCTGTTCATTCTCTGGTATGGCTTTCGTAAGACCGAAAGCAGTTTTACCGAAGTATTTCCTGCTCGAAGCTTCAACTTGCTTATTATATTGCCACTTCTCACCTTCCTTGTTGCCGTACAGCATCTCCTGAACGATGTCAACCTATTTGTTGCCAGACTCATTCCACCACCGATGTGGTTCTGGGAGCTGTTTAACAATATATTTGAAAGTCGTTTTGGCTTTTGGGGCGCCTTTCTCAAAGTAGCCATAATTGCTCCGATAGTCGAAGAACTGATTTTTAGGGGAGTAATCTTACACGGATTTGCACGCAACTATTCAAGGTTACGTTCTGTTGTGCTGTCGGCGCTTTTGTTTGCCTTGTTCCATCTTAATCCATGGCAGCTGCCAGCCACTTTTATGCTCGGCTTGCTGCTGGGCTGGATTATGGTCTATACCCGGAACATCTATCTAGCGATTGCAGGACACTCCCTCAACAACATTCTTGTTCTGCTCTCCATTACCTATAGTGAGCAACTTCAAACACTCTTTCCGCTTCCTGAGCGCAGCTTCCTTATAACCGCCATAGCCGCAATTTTAGCAACGCTTTCACTGGCTGCCATTCACTTCGTAATGGTTGCCCGAAACCACAAAACAATGAAATAAACAATGGAATTGGTGATTGTTTTTCTGGGCATTGGATTGTTGCTTGCCGGATTGGCAGGGTGCCTTATCCCTATATTACCCGGACCACCATTGAGTTATCTGGCTTTGCTGTTGCTGCACTTCTCGGGCGTTGCGCGCTTCGAAACCAACTTTTTGATCTGGTGGGCTGGCATTACGGTTGCCGTTACCCTTCTTGATTATCTTATTCCGGTTTGGGGGGCGAAAAAATTCGGTGCCTCACCGGCAGGAGTTTGGGGCACCCTGTTGGGATTGCTGTTCGGCATATTGCTGTTCCCGCCTTTGGGGATAATTATCGGGCCATTTGTCGGAGCAGTTGTGGGTGAACTTATTTCTGGCAAGACTGCCAATCGAGCTATGAGCGCCGGATTTGGATCATTTGCAGGATTCCTGGGGGGTGTGGTACTTAAATTTATCGTATCGGGAATGATGACCTGGTATTTCTTTAAGGCACTCCTGATCTTACCTTAATGCGCACCAAAATGTAGCTTTAGTTTGTCGGCCAACAAGCGGTCTACAGCGAGTACTGTCCCGTGACGGGTTTCTGCCGGAAAACTGACTAGGTCTGAAATATCGCGCCAATGGACTCTATCGCTCGAGGCTACAGCACCCATTTTCTTGTCGATGTACTTATCGAAATAAACCACCCACTCACCGTTAACTAGGGTTACAGTGGGCCCCTCCGCCCAATAATCGCCAGTTATGGGCTGCGAAGGCGAAGCAAACGGGCCTAAGGCGCTACTGCTGGTTGCCACTTTGATGTTTTTCTGCGGTGGATAGCGGGTCTCGTCTTTAATAAAAAGGTAGTAAATACCCTCCGACTTCACCATCGACCCATCAATTACATTGAATCCTTGGTTGTAGAAAGGCTTTGCGATGCTGTAATGCTCGAAATCGGTGGTAACCGTATAATAGATCCGATGGTCCCATCCAAGGTCGGCTGTTGCCTCGGTTTCGGGATATAGACCCGCAATAGTGGTCGACCAGAAAATTACATATTGTGCCGTCGCGTCATCGTAAAAAATTTCGGGTGCCCAGCAGTTACGGGCGTTGGGTTCGTGGGCCATTACCGGCAAGTATTTTTGTTCCGACCAATGAATCAGGTCGTCAGACCAAGCAAGACCAATACCCTTATCGGTCCAGCTTACTGTCCAAACCATATAAAAGCGCCCATCGTGTCCTTCAATAATACAGGGATCGCGCATCAGGCTATCTGCACTGAGCACTGGCTGGATGATGGATTGGGCTCCGTTAATATTGGAAAAGTGATATCCATCCTCACTCAATGCCAGATGCAGTCCACTTTCGCCATTGCCCGTAAAATACGAGAATAGCCACACCCGATCTGGATCAGGAGCCTTACAGGCACTCAACAACAACACCAGAAGAAACAGCCAACTTTGCAGTACCGTGGTTTTCATCCGCCCGATCGTTTTACCTTATATCCCTCCCGATCGAGCATCTCTATGACCTTTTGCACAAAATCGCCCTGCACGATAATTTCTCCCTGCTTGGCAGAGCCTCCCGTGCCACATTTGGTTTTTAACATCTTAGCCAACGATTGCAGATCTTCGTCACGGCCTACAAATCCAGTGACCAGCGTCACCGACTTACCCTTTCGTTGCTTGCGGTCGAGCTGAACCCTTAGGTTTTGCTGCTTGGGAGGCAGTGTTGTAAGCTCCTCTCCTTCTCCCTTATCGTAGGAGAAGTCGGGATTTGTGCTGTAAACCATTCCCAGTCTTTGTTTCCAGTCGGACGACATACCTTGTGTTTTAAATAACGGATACTATCCAGATAAAAGTAAAAAAATTAAAATGGAAGCAGCAAACCTCTACAAAGGATTTTTATAGATTTGATGGGGGATTAGGAATTGACTTTCCCATAATTTCGCGGATTACCGCAGCTGCTATGGCGCACCCAAAAGCGGCTGGCATATACGAAATGGTGCCCACTGTCGAATTTTTATTCTCTCCGGCTTCCAATCTTACGGCAGCATCGGGCACCTCTTCGGGCGAAAAAACTGCCGAAACTCCCTTCCGAATACCCAACCGGTGCAACCGCTTGCGCACCATCCTAGCCAGTTTGCAGTTGTAGCTTTTCGAAATGTCGGTAATTTTTATTTGGGTAGGGTCCATTTTTCCTCCTGCGCCCATAGAAGAGACTACCCGGAGCCCACGCTGCCTTGCATGATAAATAAGAAAGACTTTGGGTGCCAGCGTATCAATACAATCAACCACACAATCGAAAGGTTCCTGATCCAACAACTCCTTGGTGCGTTCGTCGCGCAGGAACAAATTAAGCGCATTCAATGTAACGTCTGGGTTAATGTCGAGAAATCGCTCCCTCAGCACGTCACACTTAGACCTTGCAGTCGTGGATACCAGTGCCGGAAGCTGTCGGTTTCGGTTGGTGGGCTCCACTACATCGCCATCTACAATGGTAAGCCTCCCAACCCCTGCGCGAACAAGCATCTCAGCGGCATAGGCGCCCACACCACCCAAACCAACCACCAACACATTCGACGATTTAATCAGTGCGTGCCGCTCCGGCCCTAACAGCAATTCGGTTCTTTCCTGCCAATTCATGACCTCAGAAATACCTGTCTGAAATTCCACTCCACCTGCTCAGTAAGGGCTTTTAACGAGATGCCCAATATTTGTGCAGCTGCTTCATATACCAGCATCAGCTGCATGTTTTCATCGTCGGTCTCAAAGAAAATCCGATCCATGGGTAAATCAGCCAAAGATGCCCGGGCCGCAGAACCCTCGTCGAGCAGAGCCTTCCCAAACGAAAAATAAAACCCACTTCCAACCAATTGCGCCGTCACTAGGGGGTTTCCAGTATACCCATGAAGCAGCCACGGCACAGTTGGCTTTAATTTGCGGTGCAAGTGGTACAAATCGTTGTGGGTTTTAACAGTATGCAGGATCAATGGTTTGTTGAATTGCTCTGCCAGACGTGCCTGATGCATAAACACATCGAGCTGCACCTGAAATTCAGTTTTGGTGAGTTTATCGAGACCACATTCACCCACAGCAATTACTCCCTCACCTGCCAACATCTCCGCAACCCTTTTGAGCTGAGCTCGGTATCCATTGTTGCTGGCAATAAACCAGGGGTGCAGTCCGACTGAAAAAAAACCACCTGGCGGTAAATCCGGCATTTGGTTTTCAGGATATCGATTCAGAATAAAAAGTTTGCCAGCACCCCCCGGTATATGGTGGGTGTGAATGTCAATTAGTTGCATAAGATTATCTGAATGTTAATTGAGGCACTATGTGAGTGCCAAAACGGTTCTCACCAGATTTTCGGCCCCGTCGGCAATCTGGTCAATGCTGGCATTAAGCATATAGCAGGGCGTTGTCACAATTTTACGATGTGCATCTACCACAACTTCTCCGTGGGTGGTATCGACATGTTTTCCTGCCATCTGCACTATGGCTTGGGCAGTCTCAGCATCGCTGCCAATGGTTACTTCGGCGCCAGCAAGGACCCGCGTAATCAAAACAGGTGAAATGCATAAGGCACCAATAGGCTTGGTCAAAGCGTGGGTGTTTATTATGGCCCGCCGAACTTCGGCATTCACTTTGCAATCCACCCCATCGAAAGCGAAGCTGCAGAGATTCTTTGCAACTCCAAATCCACCCGGAAAAACAAGGGCATCATAATGAGCAGCTTCGAAAGAAGATAGGGCCTTGATGTTGCCCCGGGCGATTCTGGCCGATTCTACAAGAACGTTTCGGGATTCAGGCATGGTTTCACCGGTGAGGTGATTGATTACATGCGCCTGATCCACATCGGGGGCAAAACATTCATAGCCGGCCCCCTGCCGTGCGATGGCTAAAAGGGTAAGGGTAGCTTCATGTATTTCAGACCCATCGAATACTCCGGATCCAGAAAGCACTACAGCAATTTTTTTCTTCATGCGACAACGATTTGATGTTCGAATATCGGAACAAATTCCGTTTTAATCCAATTCAAATATAAACAACGTACTATTTCATACGGGAATCATCTGATTTATGATCCCATTTTTGCCTTAATAATTGCAAACTTACCGCAAAATAAATCGAATGACAACAACTTGAGTCGTGTAAATAAACTCGGCAGTGCAACAATCGATTGAGGTATTGGCCGCTTTTTATACTTTTGAATAGAATTAAGATTTGTAGCTATGCTTCAGAAGTCATTAACGATAACCAGCCTTCCCGTCCATGCCACCTTTACCGGCAAAGAGGAAAACCCAGCCAGCCCCATTCTCATCGATGAACTCAACTGGTTGGAATACCCCTATCGCCCAGAAGTTTCAGTTCGGCTTTCCTATACTACCGATGCGCTATTGATTACATTCGATGTAACAGAGAAGTCTGTAAGGGCTGTTGAAACGGCCATTAACGGGCCTGTGCACAACGATAGTTGTGTTGAGTTTTTTATTTCGTTCGATGGCAGCCATTACTACAATTTTGAGTTCAACTGTATTGGCACTCCGCATTTAGCATATGGTAGTGGCCGTTCCAATCGAGAAAAAGTGAATGCCTCGGTTGTGAGCACTATCAGGGTAAACTCAACCCTCGGCCAACAACCTTTTGGAGTGCGCACGGGAGGGTTTACCTGGCAGCTCACTTCTCTGATACCACTCAGTTGCTTTGTACACCACCCCAGCATCTCGATGAAAGGAATATCGGCCACTGCCAATTTTTGCAAATGTGGCGATGCACTGCCCGACCCCCACTTTGTTACATGGAATCCTATAAATACACCAGAACCCGACTATCACCGCCCTGAATTTTTTGGCAAGCTTCTGTTTGTTTAGTCAACCGATATCAACGTTTTAATATATTCCCCATGGGCATATTTCGCCAACTCTCTGAACGAAACCTCATCCATCTTTTGATTGTTCTGTTGGGTGCGATTCTATTCTCGGGACTGAACGGAAAGCTTCATCTGTTTGATTGGGATGAGATAAATTTTGCTGAATCGGCAAGGGAGATGCTGATTACCGGAAACTACTCTACCGTTCAGATCAATTATGCACCCTTTTGGGAAAAACCGCCCCTCTTTATCTGGATGCAGGCAGCTTCCATGCATCTTTTTGGCATCAATGCATTTGCTGCCCGCTTTCCCAATACAATTGCCGGCATTATAACGCTGCTTTTTCTTTTTGAAGCCGGCAGACGACATTTTGGAATCAGAATGGGTAAAATTTTGGTCATGGCCTATGCCGGTTCTTTCTTGCCCTTCTTTTATTTCAAGTCGGGGATCATCGATCCATGGTTCAACCTGTTTATTTTTGGCTCGTTATATTGTCTCATACTTTACACCCGCGAGGGCAAACAAAATTCCCAGACAGCAACCACTGGAGGCATCTTGCTTGGCCTAGCAATTTTAACCAAGGGTCCTGCTGCAGTAGTCATTACCGGTCTGTCTGTTTTGGGTTACCTTATCCACTTACGGTTTAAAACAGCGATAAGACTCAAGGATGTCGCTGTGTATGTTCTGGCCACCTTGCTAACCGGCGGATCGTGGTTTTTACTGATGCTGGCAACGGGCAACCAGTCGGTGGTTGCCGATTTCATCCACTATCAGATAGTGCTATTCACTACAGAAGATGCAGGCCACGGAGGATTTTTGATGTACCATTTTGTAATTGTTTTACTAGGGGTTTTTCCAGCCTCAGTGTTTGTGCTGGCTTCTTTGATCAAACGCCCCACAACTACGCCCATTCAGCGCCACTTTTTTGTTTGGAATGCCATAATTTTGTTTACCGTCTTAGCACTTTTCACCATTGTTAAAACCAAAATCGTTCACTACTCATCAATGGCCTATTTTCCAATGGCCATAATGGCGGCCCTTTATATCGATCAGATTATTGAGCAGGGCAAAAGATTTCCAGCCTGGCTCATACGTGCATCCGGACTGATGGTTGGCTTATATGCCATAGTTTTGGTAGCTGTATCGCTCACCGATGTGCTGAAACCATGGCTTCTTTCAACACAGTTCATAAGCGATCCTTTTACTATAGGCAATCTGGAAGCAGACGGAGGTTGGACACGATTCGAATGGCTGGTTTCTCTGCTTCTCGTGGCTGGTTGGCTGCTTTTCAGATTTTACAACAAACAGTCGAAACCGGAAGCAGCTGTTCGATCACTTTTTGCATCATCCATAGGATTTATGTTCCTGGCCATGGTTTGGATTGCGCCCTTGGTTGAGCGATACACCCAGCAGGCAGTAATAGAATTTTGCCGCCAAGTAGCTGACGAAAAGGGGTATGTTAACACCCTCGGACACAAGAGCTATGCCATATACTTTTATGCCGACCGCCAACCTCCGGGTATCCCATCTCATTTCGACCTAAACGAGGCAGTTGAGGTTCCCGGAAACCGACCACTCTATTTTATCATTAAAAACAAGCGCAAAGAGCAGTACCTCGACCAATACCCTGCACTCGAAACATTGTATGAAAAAAATGGTTTTGTATTTGTTAAATACAACCCAGTTCTTTACAAACCATATTCAATAGTAACTATTTCTGATACATTTACAATTGACTTTGGGATTAAATGACCCATTGCCATCAACAATACAAACCAAACCAAAGCTCTTCAATTTGAAGCCTACCATTGTCGAAGTCAGCGGAAAAAAGATGCTCCGCGACTTCATCTACCTGCCCGAAGCCATCCACAGGAAACACCAAGGTTGGGTACCCCCTATTTTTGCCGACGACTTCGAGTATTTTGATCCGCTTAAAAATTCCAGTTTTGGACATTGCGATACCCTTCTGCTGCTGGCCTACAGGGGCGATTTGCCAGTTGGCCGGATTATGGGCATTATAAGCCATCCGTACAATACCCAAAACAACGAGCTGCATGCTCGGTTTTCGTGGCTAGAAACATACCAGGACAATGACGTTTATGCAGCTTTGATGCAGACTATTGAGCAGTGGGCAAGAAGCAAAGGCATGACCCATTTGGTGGGACCACTGGCCTTCTCGGATAAAGACCCACAGGGCTTTCTGGTGGAGGGATTTGGGCATCCGGTGTCGATTGCCACCAATTGCAACTTTCCATGGATGGTAGATTTTATAGGGACTTCGGGATTCGAAAAGAATATCGATCTGGTGGTTTATAGGTTAATGGTGCCAGAGACCCTGCCGCCCATTGTGGAAAAAATTAACGAGCGTTATGCACGGCGGAGCAGCGATTTGAAGGTACTGGAGTTTACTTCACGACGCAAAGTAAAACCCTATATAAGACCAGTATTGCATCTGGTTAACGAAACCTTTACTTCAATCTATGGGTTTTTCCCCTTTTCCGAAAAAGAGATGGATGCCATGGCCAATCGCTACCTCTACCTTATCAATCCTCGGTACATTAAAATTATCGTAAACCAACACAACGAGGTGGTAGCGTTCGTTCTCGGAATGGCCGACCTGAGCGAAGGTTTTATTCGTTCGAAAGGACGCCTGTTTCCCTTTGGATGGATTCACTTACTGTGGGCGGCCGCCAAAACCCGACAGCTTAATCTGCTTTTAGGTGCTGTGCGGCCAGACTACCAAGGGCGTGGTCTTGACATGCTAATGGGAGCTCGGCTACTGAATTCAGCAAAGCAAACCGGAAAAACCATCATCGATTCACATCTCGAAATGGAGACCAACTATAAAGTTCGTGCCGAGATGGAACGTATGGGAGGTGAAGTTTACAAACGCTACCGCATCTGGATTAAGGCTTTGTAACCCTTAACAATAAGACAAGCGGGTATATATCAGGGTTGATTATCAATCTTGAAACACGAAAAACTGCAGCTTTTAAGCGATGTTGGTGTAAACAGCTTGAACATCGTCGTCTTCTTCCAGCTTATCGATGAGCTTTTCTATATCGACCATTTGCTCTTCGTTGAATTCAACAGGCGTATTGGCGTACCGTTTTAAAGTCGCCTTTTTTACAGAAATACCCATTTTCTCGAACGCCGCCGATACGGCACCGAAGGCAGTATAATCGGCGTAAGCATAATATTCTCCCTCGTGCTCTTCAATCT
>CAYGIQ010000067.1:0-14199 GCA_964349885.1 uncultured Prolixibacteraceae bacterium
TCATTACCGATTGCAGCGAAAACCTGCTCATCGTCCATTTCGCCAAAGAGACCGATAATCAAAATCATTTGGTATTGCGCGAAAAAGGGTTTATTGAGTGGTTTGAAAAGCATCAACCCAACCGAAAGGTCAAATCACTGGAATTCAACTCTTCTGAGGAAACAGATTGGGAGGAGAATTTTCTGAAAAACCTTACGAACAATGGGATCTCAGGAATATACGTCACCAACTCGAAGGGGTATCAGGTTGCCGGGCTGCTCGAAAAATACCATATTGAGAACACAAAGCTCATTGGCCATGACCTAATTGAATCAAACCGGGATTTTCTGAAACGCGATACCATCAATTTTTTGATTTGCCAGCGTCCTGAAGAACAAGGCTATAAAGCCATCAACAAACTCTTTCAACACATCACCCTGAAGAACCAAGTTGGACAAATCAACTATACATCCATCGATATTGTCACCAGAGAGAATTTAGATTTTTACAAGGAATTTAATTAACCATACTATGAAACCTTTATCATTTGATGACCTCAACGGAAAAGTTGCGGTAATAACCGGCGGTGCTGGTGTTCTCGGAGCTTCACTGGTTAGGGCAATGGCAGCAGCCGGCATAAAGATTGCCATTGCCGATATCAACAAAGAAGTAGCCGAATCTCTGGCTGCCGAAATCGCTGCCGAAACAGGAGCCACGATTATCGGAGTCGAAGCAAACGTTCTTGACCGTTCGTCTCTCGAAAGGGCAAAGTCAGAAATCAACCAAAAACTGGGCGACATCAACATTCTGGTGAATGGTGCAGGAGGCAACAGCCCACAGGCAACCACCAAAATAGAACAGATCGAAGAGAAAGATTTGGATCAGCTGCAGGACACCTTTTATGGTTTGGAAATCGAAGGGTTTGACAAAGTTTTTGCCCTCAATTTCAAAGGCACCATTCTGCCAACTATGGTATTCACAACCGATATGCTCAACTTGCGTAAAGGAGTAGTCCTCAATATTTCGTCGATGAACTCCTACAAACCGCTAACCAAAATTCCAGCCTATTCGGCTGCCAAAGCATCGGTGAACAATTTTACCGAGTGGCTGGCCGTGCATCTGGCAAAAGTAGGGATACGGGTAAATGCCATTGCCCCAGGATTCTTTATTACCCATCAAAACCGGTTTCTGGTTACCGACGAGAAGACGGGGGGATACTCTGCCCGTGGCCAAAAAATCGTGAACAACACCCCTATGGGCAAATTCGGTGAACCCGACGACCTGCAGGGTGCGACCCTGTTTCTTCTTTCAGATATTTCTGCCTTTATCACGGGGATTATTATTCCGGTCGACGGCGGATACAGTGCATTTGGAGGAGTTTAGTTCCATCCTATCAAAATAGATCATTGGCTACATTAAAATAATACGACGCGACATAGGGCCCCTTCTCTGGCGCTGTTTGGAAAATTCAATCACAACCTGTTAAGACTTTACCACCATGAGCATTGATTTAAAGAAATCGTTTAAATATTCCCTACTGGTGCCAACCAGCATGGGTGTCAGACTTACCCCGGTTAACGGACAGCCTGTTCACAGCAGCCATCTTTTCGAGATGCAGGCCACCAGTGCAGAAACCAATGTTGCCAGCATTGCATCCTACCTCGGTCTTCCGGTGAAGGTTCTCACAACTTTTGTAAAGGATAGTCCAATTGCGCAATTTATCAAATCAAACCTCCGAAGCCGTAACATGGATTACGAAGGACCCGAAGTATCGCAGGGGAATCCATGGGGCTTTCGGCACCAGTTTAATATTGCCGACAGTGGCTTCGGAACCCGTGGTCCTCGGGTACAAAACGATCGCGCAGGCGAAGTTGGCCGAACGCTCAATGTCAGGGACTTCGATCTGGAAAGAATTTTCGGCAACGAAGGGGTGCAAATCGTACATTTATCGGGTCTAATTGGTGCACTCTCTCCCGAGACCAGTGAATTTTGCCTTCAGATTGCCCGTTTTGCAAGGAAGCATGGCACCCGGATATCCTTCGACTTAAACTACCGCGCCACTTTCTGGGAAGGCAGGGAACAGGAGTTGAGAGCAATTTTTACCGAAATTGCATCGGTATCCGATATCCTTATAGGCAACGAGGAGGATTTTCAGCTGTGTTTGGGCATCCAGGGGCCTGAAGCCGGAGGCCACAGTATTGGTTCTGAAATGGATGGTTTTAAGGAAATGATTGGCCGGGTGAAGGCCCGATTCCCCAACGCCTCGGTATATGCAACTACACTCAGGCAGGTAGTTAGTGCAAATGAACATCTCTGGGGAGCTATTATGCTCGAAGGCGAAAACTGGCACTCCATCGACCTTAGAAGAATAAATGTACTCGATAGAATCGGGGGTGGCGACGGATTCGTAGGTGGTCTCCTATATGGCATTCTCAAACAGTGGCATCCCGAAAAATGGATTCAGTTTGGTTGGGCAACCGGCGCATTGGCTACAACATTTCTTACCGATTATGCACAGCCGGCCGATGAAGATATGGTTTGGAGCATCTGGAAAGGGAATGCACGCGTAAAAAGATAATTAACCGTCAACTAACAATCAACCACAGTATGATCTATTACGAAAACGGATCTCCACAGCACAACATCTCTGCCAAAACGCTCAAAGAGGGCGTTCAGGAAGCCCTACGCAAAATGGGCAACAGAAAAAAAGTTTTGGTAATTCCCCCTGATTATACCCGCTTTCCGAGTAGAGCAGGAGAGATTACTGAATTTACCTGGGAATTTTATGGCCAGCGGCTCACCGATATACTGCCTGCCCTGGGAACCCATACGCCCATGACCGATGAACAGATTGCACACATGTTTGGAAAAACACCCCGCAATCTTTTTCGCGATCACGACTGGCGCAACGATGTAGTAACACTCGGAGAGGTGCCCGCAGACTTCATCCATTCTGTTTCGGAAGGAGCCGTAAACTATTCCTGGCCTGCGCAGGTAAACAAACTGCTCATCGAAGGCGAATTCGATTTAATCTTGTCGGTCGGACAGGTGGTTCCTCACGAAGTGGTGGGTATGGCCAACTACAACAAAAATATATTTGTAGGTACTGGTGGTGCCGAAGGCATCAATAAAAGCCATTTCATAGGTGCAGCCTATGGCATGGAGAAGATGATGGGGAGAGCCGATACCCCAGTCCGGAAGGTCTTCAACTACGCCTCCGAAAGATTTTCGTCGCATATGCCGATTGTCTATATCCAAACGGTTGTAGGGGTAAACTCCGACGGCAAACTGCAAACGTACGGTCTCTTTGTTGGCGACGATTTTGAAGTGTTCGACAAAGCCGCCCGACTTTCCCTTCAGGTTAATTTTGAAATGGTCGATAAACCTCTTAAAAAGGTGGTGGTATGGCTCGATCCCAGCGAATTTAAAAGCACCTGGCTTGGCAACAAATCGATCTACCGAACCAGAATGGCCATCGCCGACGGCGGGGAGCTCATTGTTCTGGCTCCGGCTTTGAAGGAGTTTGGAGAGGACAAGGAGATAGACAGACTCATCAGAAAGTACGGCTACTTTGGAACCCCTGCGACCCTAAAAGCAACCGACGAAAATGAGGAGCTGCGCAACAACCTTGGCGCTGCCGCTCACCTGATTCATGGCTCGTCGGAGGGCCGCTTTAAGGTTACCTATTGCCCCGGCAAGAAACCCGGAAACCTCACCAAAGAAGAGATTGAAAGTGTTGGTTTCCAATGGGCCGACTACGACGCAATGGTGGCGAGCTATCCCCCCGACTATCTCAAGGAAGGATTCAACACCCTCCCCAATGGAGAAGAGATTTTCTATATTTCAAACCCTGCCCTCGGATTGTGGGCCTACCGTGAGCGATTCGACTATTAACATTCATTAGACCAGATAGAAGCGTATGACAAGTGCCACAGTGCGTCGCGAAATCAGATGGGGAATGATCGGGGCAGGAAATGTTACCGAATCAAAGAGTGGACCGGCATTCAACAAGGTTGCAGGTTCATCCATGGTAGCCGTTATGCGCCGAACTGCCCATTTGGCAAAAGATTATGCACTAAGGCATGGAATTCCCAACTGGTTTGCCGATGCCGACGAACTTTTGGCGTGTAAGGAGGTGAATGCAGTTTACATCGCTACCCCACCCAATATGCACGCCGAATATGCCATTCGGGCAATGAAGGCTGGAAAGCCAGTATATGTTGAGAAGCCGATGGCATTAAATTACGAAGCGTGTCGTAGAATGCTGAAAGCATCACATGAAACCGGCCAACCCCTGTTTGTAGCCTACTATCGAAGGGCATTGCCGGCCTTTTTGAAGGTTAAGGAACTTATCGATACCGGTCAGATTGGGAACCCACTGCTGGTTGAAGTTGTTTTGCACCGCGAAGCGCGCGAGAACGACCTTCATCCCGATAAAAACAGCTGGCATGTAAATCCCCAAATTGCAGGAGGCGGGTATTTTTTCGATCTTGCCTCACACCAGATGGATTATCTCGATTTTCTGTTTGGACCCGTGACCGAAGCCAAAGGTATTGCAGTAAATCAAGCTGGTTACTATGCGGCAGAAGATACCGTAACAGGGACCTTCAGTTTCGAAAACGGGGTTAGCGGAACAGGATCCTGGTGTTTTGTAGCTCCCAAACAGTCCGCAAACGACATCATAAAAATAACAGGAACCAAGGGGTTGATAACCATCCCCACATTTACCCACGGAGAGGTTATGATGCACAACCACGAAGGGGTGCACAAATTCAGATTTCAAAATCCCGAAAATATCCAATTCAATCTGATTAGACAGGTTGTTGCAGAGCTTCAGGGTTTGGCAAACTGCTTAAGCACCGGTGAAAGTGCGGCCAGAACTTCGGCTGTACTGGAGGAGATGGTTAAGGGTTATTATAGGAATCAAAACAGCGAACCAGTTAGAACAAAAGGCAGCTGTCGGGTTAATCTGTAATCATCGGGAGTGTCTCCCGTTTCACAGCATTGCAATGAAAGTTATAATCGACGATAAAATTCCATACATCAAAGGAGCACTTGAACCCTTCGGTGAAGTGATTTACCATGCAGGAAGTAAAATTACACCTCAGCTGGTAAAGGATGCCGATGCCCTTATAGTGCGAACCCGCACTTTGTGCAATGCTGCACTGCTGGCCGGATCACAGGTAAGGTTTATTGCAACCGCAACAATTGGTTACGACCATATCGACACACACTTTTGCGAAAAAAATGGAATATCTTGGACCAACGCACCAGGCTGCAATGCCGGAAGTGTAGAACAGTATATTGCTGCTGCCCTATTAACCTGGGCTTTGGAAAAAAGAGAGAAACTTCGAGATAAAACCATTGGCATTGTTGGCGTAGGAAATGTTGGAACAAGAGTTGCAAACTTATGCAACCTAATAGGTATGAAGGTACTGCTGAACGATCCACCACGTGCCCGCAGAGAGGGATCTGGTGCTTTCACGCCCCTTGATACAGTTTTGCAGCAAGCCGATATCGTAACGTTGCATGTTCCGCTTAACCGGTCGGGCGCAGATGCCACTTTTCATCTGGCTGATTCCGATTTCCTGCATGCTTTCGCCGGAAAACATTTGCTGATCAACAGCTGCCGTGGCGAAGTCTCAGACAGCAGGGCCATTAAGGCTGCTCTCGATAGCGGTTTATTGGGGGCCTACATCGCCGATTGCTGGGAGAACGAGCCCGAAATCGATCTAGAACTGATGCAGAGTGCATTCTTAGCAACTCCCCATATAGCAGGCTATTCGAGAGATGGAAAAGCCAACGGAACAGAAATGAGCATCAGAGCACTTAGCCGCTTTTTTCAGTTAGGTATCGACAGTTGGTCACCTACCGGAGTTGAGCCTCCAGCCGAAGCAGTTATTCAACTTAATGGCAGCCGGCGCGACGAAGAATCGGTCATCGCTGAAGCCGTTCTGCACACTTACGACATTGAAGCCGACAGCGACACCCTCAGAGATAAGCCACATCTTTTTGAACAACAGAGAGGTGATTATCCTGTTCGACGCGAATTTGGAGCCTATGATGTGGTCTGCAGGGAGGTACCAACCATCGTTATGGAGAAGCTCTCATCGATGGGTTTTTATCTGAAAAACAAGCAATTACAGATATTATAAATACAACCAAAGCAATACAAAACATGAAAAAATTAGCAGACATTGGATTGATCGGATTGGCCGTTATGGGCGAAAATCTGGTCTTAAACATGGAAAGTAAAGGTTACACGGTAGCTGTATACAATCGAACCGTTCAGAAAGTCGACGACTTTATGCAAGGCAGAGGCGCGGGAAAAAACTTTATTGGAGCCAAGAGCATTCAGGAACTGGTGGCATCGCTCGAGCGACCACGGAAAGTGATGATGCTGGTTAAAGCGGGTAAGCCTGTCGACGATTTCATCGACTTATTGATACCGCATCTCGAACCGGGCGACATCATCATCGATGGAGGCAATTCTCATTTCCCCGATTCAATCCGCCGCACACAATATGTCGAGAGCAAGGGAATGCTGTTTATTGGAACCGGAGTTTCGGGTGGTGAAGAAGGTGCACTGCTTGGGCCTTCAATAATGCCAGGCGGTTCGCCCGCGGCGTGGCCACATGTAAAGTCCATTTTCCAAGACATTGCTGCCAAAGTTGAGCATGGCGAAGCATGCTGCGACTGGGTAGGTGAAGATGGCGCCGGTCACTTTGTAAAGATGGTACACAACGGCATTGAATATGGAGACATGCAGATCATCAATGAGGCCTACCACCTATTAAAAGATCTGTTGGGCATGGATGCTTTTGAACAACACGAAATTTTCAAAAAGTGGAACACCGAAGAACTCGACTCCTATTTAATTGAAATTACCCGCGATATTTTGGCTTTTAAAGATGAAGATGGTTCACCTCTTGTAGAAAAAATACTCGATACTGCCGGTCAGAAAGGTACAGGCAAGTGGACTGGCGTTGCTGCCCTAGATCTGGGAATTCCATTGACGCTGATTGGAGAATCGGTCTTTTCGAGGTGTCTTTCGGCTCAGAAAGACCTTCGGGTCGAAGCCTCAAAGGTACTTAAGGGCCCCAATACCAATTTCAAAGGCGACAAACAGCAATTCATCGACGATTTGAAGATGGCGCTCTATGGCGCTAAAATCATCTCCTATGCACAAGGATATAACCTCATGATGGAGGCAGCCAAAGAGTACAAGTGGAATCTGAATTATGGTGGTATCGCCCTTATGTGGAGAGGGGGCTGTATCATCCGCAGTGCCTTCTTGGGTGACATTAAAAAGGCATTCGAGAAAAACTCTGGATTGCCCAATCTCCTGCTCGATCCCTTCTTTAAAGATAAGGTCGAAGCTGCCCAAGAGGGATGGCGTAGGGTGTGTGCCACAGCACTCACCAATGGAATTCCCGTTCCGGCGCTTACTTCGGCACTTTGCTACTTCGACGGTTTTCGCAGCGAACGACTTCCGGCCAACCTGCTTCAGGCGCAACGCGACTATTTCGGAGCCCATATGTATGAAAGAATCGACAAGCCGAGGGGGGAGTTTTTCCACACCAACTGGACCGGTCGCGGAGGTGAAACCGCTTCATCGACCTACGTGGTTTAACCACTGAATTTTCCACCTTTTTCACAAAGGAGGCCGCCACCCTTCAAACTGGATTTTGCCGGAACAAAAGAGCCGTTTGTGCATTTGGGTTCTCTCCCATTCTCAGCTGCTCATCACCGCACTCCATCCAAAGAAAGGAGTAGCCTCCTTTTCTGTTTCTAAAAGAATTTGCAAATTGCCGGCGATAAACCTGATGGTATGTCCCTTTTTTCGATTTAACCAGTAAGCTATGCGACCTTTTCTCCTCCTTTTGATTCTGACTTTCTCCCACTCGCTGATGGCGCAGCAAGCCATTAAGGGAACCGTACACGATGCCCAAACCAATAATCCTATAGCCTATGCCCGTATATCAACCCCATCGCAGTCGGTTTACAGCGACCAAAAGGGGGAGTTTATCATTGAGGTTCAGTCTGAGGAGGTTGTACTATCGATAACGGCATCCTTTTATCAGCCGGTATCAATGGATATTTCGGGCAGCGATTCCCTTCAGGTGAGGCTCTTCCTGCAGGATCAGCGCATCGAAACTGTGAACATTTCGGCCTACCGAATCGAAAGCCGACTGCTGGACGCCACCGGAGCAGTAGGAATCTTAACCGCCAGCCAAATCAACCGTCATTCTCCGATGGCGCTTGAGCCTGCGTTGAATCAAATACCGGGGGTTTTTATGCACTCCGGAAGTCTCAATACCAACCGCATTACCATAAGGGGCATTGGCAGCCGAACCCCCTACGGGACTTCCAAAATCAAGGCCTATCTCGACGATATACCGCTGACTTCGGGCGATGGAGAAACATCGATCGAGGACATTAGCCTTTTGGCATTATCGCAGGTGGAGGTAGTAAGGGGGCCCACCTCTGGGGTATTTGGTTCTGGTCTGGGAGGTGGAATACTGCTAAAAACTTCGCCCGGAGCCGAAGCCTTCAAAGTTCAATCCCATTTTATGTCGGGTTCCTATGGAACGCATAAAGAGGGTATTTCGCTGCAGATAAACCAGCCCAGAAGATCGCACCTATTGCTTACCGATTTTCTTTACAGCGATGGTTACCGCGAAAACAATCAATACAACCGCAGCAATCTTTTCAGTTACAATCGTTTCGAACTGGGAGAGTCAACCACCATCTTCGCACTGTTCGAAATGGTCGATCTAAAGGCTTACATTCCAAGTTCAATCGACCTAAATACCTATTTAAACACCCCTGAAAAGGCAGCTGCTAACTGGGCTGCCGTAAAGGGTAACGAAGATGTACGCAAAATAAGGGGGGCCTTATCGATGAAACGCAAACTCAACGAAAAAGGATACTTGTCGTCGACTACCTTCCTTGCGCACAGTACCAATCTAGAGCTGAGACCTTTTAACCTGCTGAGCGAAAACACCCTTACAACCGGTGGCAGATACCGGTATGTTTTAGAAACCGAAAAATTGCGCTTTCAGACAGGGATTGAGTCGATATGGGAGTTGTACAACTGGTCGACCTTCCGAAACCAAAGGGCGGAACCAGCCAACCTTTTGAGCGAAAACAGAGAAATTAGAACCAACATCAACTACTTTGTTTTGGCTAATTGGAGGCTCAACAACCATTGGATCATAGAACCTGGAGTAAACCTCAACTATACCCGATACGACTACACCGATACATTTACCCCTGACGGCGATGCCTCTGGCATTCGCAGATTCCCGCTTCTGACTTCACCCCGTCTGGGGATAAATTACCAGGGAGTGCCCGGGAAGGCTTTATATATGGTGGCAAGTCACGGATTTTCGCCACCGTCACTGCAAGAAACCTTGCAACCCAATGGGCAGGTGAACCCAGAAATTGTACCCGAAACCGGATGGAATTTTGAATTGGGTTCGCGAGGCAGAGTCGTTTTCGAAAAGATTTATTACGACATCTCGCTCTACCGAATGCTTATCCGCAATCTACTGGTAGCACGCCGAACCGGAGAAGATGCCTTTGTGGGCGTAAATGCAGGCAAAACATCGCATATGGGTCTGGAATTGGATTTGCGCTACAGTGGGGTTGTCGGAAATTCAATACATTTCCAGCTGTATGGCAATGGAACGCTTGCGCGGTATCGTTTTGAGGAATTTATTGATTTGGAAAATGACTTTTCGGGCAATGCATTAACAGGTGTACCCAATGCCATTTTGAACGGCGGATTGGAGGCAAGCCACCGTAAAGGTTGGAATGGCTCGCTGGACGTGAGGTACAACTCCGGACTGCCACTTAACGATGCCAACTCGCTGTTTTCAGATCCCTATCAGCTCTTCAACCTTAGGCTTGGCAAAACCTTTAACCTGCTGGCTTTGCAATGGCGAATAACGGGAGGCATCGAAAATCTCTTGGATGTTCGATATGCTTCGATGCATTTGATCAATGCCCCGGCTTTTGGGGCACCACGCTATTATTATCCCGGAAAACCACGCAACTATTTTGTAACGGTAAATATTGCCTATGTGCGATAGTTGATATTACATCCGCTCAGGCATCTCAATTCCGAGCATGCCCATTCCGGTGCGCAATATCTTGGCAACTACCCCCGATAACTTTAACCTGAAAATCTTGGTTGCCTCAGAAGGCTCATTCAATATCGAATGTTCATGGTAAAATTGGTTGAACTCCTTAGTGATTTCATAACAATAGTTGGCAACAAGTGCAGGGGAGAATGACGCTGCCGCCTGATGTACAATTTCGGGAAATCGAGAGATGGTCTTGAGCAGAGTACGCTCCTTCTCCGAAAGCTCCAGTGAAGAATCTATCGTATTATTGGTCGACAAATTAAGGTCGGAGGCTTTGCGCAGAACCGATCGAATGCGGGCATGGGTATATTGAATAAATGGACCGGTATTGCCATTGAAGTCGATCGACTCCTCCGGATTGAAAAGCATGTTTTTGCGGGGATCAACCTTTAGAATATAGTATTTAAGAGCGCCCAGGGCTATCATTCGGTAAGTTTCGGATGCTTCGTCTTCAGTAAGGCCTTCCAGTTTTCCAAGCTCCTCTCCCATTTTTCGAGCCACACCCTTCATCTCTTCAACCAAATCGTCGGCATCGACCACCGTGCCTTCGCGAGATTTCATTTTGCCTGAAGGAAGTTCAACCATACCATAAGAAAAGTGGAAAAGGTCTTTACCCCATCCATAGCCAAGCTTATCGAGAAGAACCGACAGCACCTGAAAATGGTAGTTCTGTTCATTGCCTACCACGTATACCATTTTGTCTATCGAAAAATCATTGTAGCGCATTTTAGCGGTACCAATGTCCTGGGTAATGTACACCGAAGTGCCGTCGCTGCGCAAAAGAAGTTTCTGATCCAAACCGACATCGGTTAGATCGGCCCATACCGATGAGTCGCTTCGCTGCTCGAAGATCCCAAGTTGCACCCCTCGCAAAACCTCTTCTTTACCCAAAAGATAGGTCTCCGATTCGTAGTAAATCTTATCAAAATCGACACCAAGGGCCTTATAGGTAGCATCGAAACCCTCGTAAACCCAACCATTCATCATTTTCCAGAGTTGCAGGGTTTCTGGATCATTGGCCTCCCATTTTCGCAACAATTCGCGGGCAGTTTCGATAGAGGGAGCTTGGTTTTCGGCTTCCTCTTGTGTAAGCCCCTTGGCAACAAGTTCGGCTATTTCACTTTTATATTGCTGATCAAATTTGACGTAAAACTCCCCTACGAGATGATCGCCTTTTACTCCACTATTTTCGGGAGTTTTGCCATTCCCCCACTGCTGCCAGGCAACCATCGATTTACAGATATGGATGCCCCGGTCGTTCACAATGTTGGTTTTAACCAAATGCTTTCCTGTGGCTTTTACCAACTCTCCCAGCGAGTAGCCAAGAAGGTTGTTTCTAATATGCCCCAGATGCAGTGGTTTGTTGGTATTCGGAGATGAGTATTCCACCATAACAACCTCGGCATCGGACCCAGCAGGTTGCGTTCCATAAACATCAGCATCGTGAGCATTCTGAAGCACCGTCATCCACCACTTTGCAGATATGGTTAGGTTCAGAAATCCTTTGACCACATTAAAACCTTCCACCTCTGCAACTGTCGCTGTTAAATAAGTTCCCAACAGTGAGGCTGTTTCATCGGGCGATTTTTTGGCCAACCTAACGATCGGGAAAACTGCAAAAGTGACGTCACCTTCAAACTCCTTACGGGTTTGTTGCATTTGCACCATGTCTGCATCAAACGGTGCTCCGAAGAGATGCTCAATCGCCTTTGAGATATTATTCTGCAGCAGTTGTTCAATATTCATGTGGAATTGTTTAATCGGGTGCAAATATAGAGATTTTAGAAAAACAGCCCCCCGTTACCGGAGAGCTGCTGTAAGGTGATTAGAAGTATATACTGTGGATTTATCCAATACAAATGTAACACTTTTTAGGTCAGGGATTCAAATCACAATTTCCTCGTTGGTTTTATCCCAGAATACCTGTTTTTTGTGCTTGTATGCGAGTGTCCCCATGTGGGCAGTCATCGCCTCGTCGAAAGCCTGATCGATATCGCAGCTAGGCTGCTTCTTGTTTCTGATTCCGTCGACCCACTCCTTCATATGCAAATGCGTGGTATCTACCCTTCTACCTCCGCGGTAGGTGTAGAGAAGGCCCCGTCCGGCAAAATATCGCTCGGTAGCCGAGGTTACCGTGTCGGCTCCTTTGCCCGGAATGTAACTGTAAATGGGCATATCGGGTTTCATAATGCCTTGTTTCAATTGATCTGAGTACCGGGTTGAACGAGCATCGGGGTATATGGTAAGGGTATTGCCCATTTCCATATAGGCATCGTGACCCATGACTTTTTTACCCCTGCTCATCTGGCTTGCCTGTGTGGCCGAATAGAGGAGGGAAAGATTTCGCTCAGGAAATTCAAATACGGTATGCAGCACATCGGGTACTGTTCTGCCATCTTTGAAAAAATAGATTCCACCCGTTGACATAGCTGAGTGAGGAATTCCCAAATCCATGATCTGATTGATAGCATCGTACTCATGGGTTAACAAATCACCCGAAAGTCCAGTGCTGTAATCCCACCAGCAACGCCATCTGAAAAAGCGCTCCAAACTGAAATCATGCCAGGGAGCAGGACCGATAAACTGTTCCCAGTCGATGGTGTTTTCGTTGGCATCTTCGTGTATAGGATATACCCAGGCCCCGTTGGGATCGTTCCGGTTGGTGGTCACCTCAATGAGCGTAATAGGCCCTAAAACTCCCTTCTCTATAGCTTCGCGTGCCTTTAGATAGGCATCAGTCTGCCTTCCCTGATGTCCCAACTGGAATATGACCCCTGTATCCTTAACAGTTTGACGAACCTCGTAAGTCTCCTCAACCGTCCAGGTAAGTGGTTTTTCGCAATAGACATGTTTGCCGGCACGCGCTGCTTCAATGGTCATAGGCCCATGCCAGTGATCGGGTGTGGAAATAACCACAGCATCGACATCGGGGGCATTGATAAGATCGCGATAGTTGCTGTATCGTTTCACCGGCTCTCCTACTTGACCTCCCGGAACTTCACGTAGCAGGTTCGCACCGGCTTCCTGCGCTTGAACGCCATAGGTATCGAAGATATCACAAACGCCGGTAACCCTGACGTTAAGATCTTCCTGTTCAATAAAATCGATGTAGCGGTTATCGTTAGGGTTGTTTTGAGCTGCCTTTTTCCAATCGTCGAGCTGTTTGGGATGAACGAATCCAATTGCCTTAGCCAGCTGTTTTCCGCGAATACCAAAACCAATCAAACCAATACGTATCTCCTCTCCTTCAGATTTAGGGGGAGCCACTGGTTCGTGGGTCGACATATTTAGCTCCTGACTTATTGCACTCTTCAAAAACCTGTCGTACGATTTCTTTTGATAAAGGCCGTAGGCTACAGCTCCCAAAATCGGAACGGTTGCCAATCCCTTAAGAATGTCACGGCGATGTATGCTGTTGCCTTTCCCGGCAGAAATATCTTTGTTGTTATCTTCCATGACGAAATGCTATTTAAAAGATTTGAAAAATAAACGGTCGAGACCAATAATATGCCCTGTAGGAAAAAGAGATAAAACGCCCAATGCAAGCAACTCGATGATTACCTTATCAACAATAAAGTAACTTCCTTCGCTCGGTAACGCGTAATTTAGACCGTGAAAGGGAGGATGCGACAGATAGTAGAATGCCAGCAGCATTATACCTGCCCAAGTTGCATAGCGTGTCATAAATCCGAGAATCAATCCAAGTCCAATGAGCACTAATCCCCATTCATTCAGGTAATCAACTATATTCAAAACAGTTGGGTTTCCGGCCATAGTTTTGAACATAGGCGCAAACCATCCCTGAGAATCCATAAGATATCCATAAGGCGTCCAAGCAGGATTGAAGACCTTCACAAGCCCCTCGTATAAAAAATGCCAGCCAATAGCCACACGCAGCAAAACCAACCAGGTCGACTGACCTGTAGACAGTTTTAAGTAATTTTCTTGCATTGGAAATGTTTTAAATTAGTCCGTTAGAGTTGTAACCTGGTTACGAGGGAATAAATTTATAATTTCCCGCTTCAAATAAATGCTGCACAAAGAATTTTATGGATGTATTATAATTATT
>CAYGIQ010000068.1:0-13980 GCA_964349885.1 uncultured Prolixibacteraceae bacterium
TCATAATCCCAAGCACCTGACGGATGTAGAAACTGGCAAACTCCTCCTTTTCGCTCATGTTTACCAACAATGAAATGATCCAACCAATCAGGAAAAGATGGGCAACAATGGCTTTAACTTTTGCATCCATAGTTTGTGTTTTATAGATTAATCCTGTCAAATGTAAGGATTTTACCCAAGACTGTTGGCAAAAATGAAGCGGTGAATTATATTACATTCACTGAAGTTTTTCCCCTTTTGCATCAACCTTCTACGATGGAAAATTGCACAATGGCTACAGAGTGGTATCAGATAAAAAACAAGGCAACCCCTGCCACAGCGATGGCCGCTCCGATGATCTCCTTCCAGTTGGGGCGCTCCCCAAAAATAAGTATGGCTGGGGGAATAATCAGCACCGGAACAATCGCAATGATGGTAGCTGCAATTCCTGCTTGGGTATGTTGAATGGCGATTAATGAAAAGGAGACGCCCAGAAATGGACCAAATACCGAACCGAGTGCAATCCGCTTCATGGCCGGTCTGTGGGTTATTGCCCGGGCAACCTTGTGCCATCGCCGGGTGATAAAAATAATGGCCGTAAATCCAACCAAACCAGCAATGACTCTGATTTGCGAGCTGGCAAACGGATCGTAATCGCCCATCCCCTTTTTGCTTAGCACCAGACCTACGGCCTGACCAACAGCACCGCCAAATGCCAGCAATATACCCTGTATAGAATAGGCAGAGGTGAGTCGGGGGAGACGGGTGCTGCCATTTGATTTTTGTCGTTTAAGGATAACCAAGCTGATTCCGCTAATGGTAATTGCCATTCCCAGCCAGTTCATTGGGGAAAGTACCTCATCCAGCATTAGCCATCCGATAAGGGCTGTTATGGGCGGGGTAAACGACATAATAAGCATGGAAACCCTTGCCCCAACAACAACAAAGGCCTGAAACAGCATAAGATCACCCAGTACGAAACCAACAAGACCCGACAGTCCAAGCCACAACCAGCGCTCCAATCCGGCATCAACCGGAACAAAGCTGCCACGGGTAAACTTAAGGTAGATGGCGTAAATAAAAAAGGCCAGTACTAGCCGAATAAGATTCACTGATAGTGAGCCCACCTTTTTACCGGCCGACTCAAACGACATGCTGGTAACTGTCCAGAAAACAGCAGTCAGCAGTGCAGCCAATTCACCAACATAGCTCACTTGAGGCCCTCCATATCGCTTAGGTGCAGATCGAGCGCTCTAACCGATATCAGAATTTCGCGCACCGAAAGGGTAAGTGAGGCAATCAACAGCAACAGTGCAATTCCAAAAATGACCTCAGCTGAGGTTTGATAATTCACATAAATCAGGAACATACAAATTACACAAAGCAGGAGGCTCGAGATGCCCAGAACTTGCATCGACCGGGTAAGGTAAAGTCGTGCCCGAAGGTTGTTTATTTGCCCAAGGAGCAGTTTGTTGGGATCATCCTTGAACTTGGAATGTAGGTTGCGAATGATGTTCGCGTAGGCAAGGAAGCGATTGGTGTAGGCCAGCAGAATTAGCGAAATGGCCGAAAACAGTAATGCCGGCGTAGTTAAGGTAAGTTGTTCCATGCTGTGCAGATTGCCTGTAGATTTGCAGCAAAAGTAAACAAAAGTTGCACCCTCGGTGCTGTTGCGAGTTTTTAAGATAACAACAGGGATGTTAACCGGTGGACTGACCACGTTTTAACATCCCTGATTCTGTTTTAAGCAAATGACCCAAGGGCCATTAACCTAAATAATACGGATAAGCGAATAATCTAATCAAGCAATTCTGCGACTTTTTCACGCAGTACCTCTTCCCGAAGATTGCGGGCAATAATTCTGCCTTCGCGGTCGAGCAGGAAGCTGGCCGGAATGGAGTTGATGCCATAGAGACCGGCAGCCTCATTTTGCCAATACTTCAGATCAGACACATGTGGCCAGGTGAGTTTATCATCGTCGATGGCTTTCAGCCAATCTTCGCGAGACCTATCGAGGGAAACGCCAAAAACGCCGAAACCCTTATCCTTGTAGTCGTTGAATACGGCCACAATATTGGGATTCTCCATACGACAGGGACCACACCAAGCTGCCCAGAAGTCGACCAGCGTATATTCGTTCAGGACATAAATGTCCGACAGCTTCACCATGTTACCATCTGGATCGGCTTGTTCGAAATCGGGAGCAATATTGCCAATGGCCAACTTTTTGAGTTTCTCTACCCGTTCTACCATATTTTGAATAATGGGCACCTGCATAAGTTTGGGATCCAATTGCGAAAGCATTGCATCGATTTCGAGCGGTTCTTTGCCCTGTTCGACTTGCTGCATCAGCATTGGGACAATCCACGACGAGGGATTGTTGCGGATGTAGTTCACCATTTTGGTTTCCTGCTCATCGAAAATCGCACGCACCTCCTCCATAATTAAGCCAGCTTCGGGGTCGCCTTGCTGAAGAGCAGCCTGATACTCTTGGTAGCGAGCCATTCCACGATCGCTGTCGGCATCGAGTTCAGATCTCAGGGTAAAATACTCGGCGTTAACGGCAGATCCGGTAATATCAATATTCCGTATATCAACCGTTGAGCCCGTAACTTTCATTGAACTGTTTTCGAGGAAAAACATAGCACGCTGGCTATTGTTGTCGGCCCGCAGATAATAGATATCGGGAAATTCGACACTGCCTTTGATCACAGCTACACCATTTTCGACCACTGCCGAATCGATGGCTACAAAATTTCCACCACTTCGGGTTTCCAGTACAATTAAACTTTCTGCTCCCTCGAGCGAAACTTCAATTTTATATCCTTTGTTGCTTCCACAGCCCCAGGCAATGGCAAACATCAATACCAAAAATAAACTCTTTTTCATTCCTTTAAACTATCGATTGAACAATAAATTTTTTGCAAAGGTAGTAAAACTGAGGTTTCAAAATAAAAGAGTACTTAATATTTATACAGATGTTAAAACGCCGCATCTAAAACCGGAACCAATGGTACCCTATTGACAAATTGGATGGTAAACTTAACTATACACAAGAACAAAATCATCCAGACTGAAGGGTGCTAAGACCACGCTCGAAGCGATGCAACGGTCGTGACTTTCCAAATTTACGCGTTCGACTATGGAGCCCGACAAAACCACCAAATGCATTAAAGACTTTTCTGATTCCAATTCAAAGGGGATTTCAAACGATTACGTCAAATTCTGAGACATTGGGGCAGTTCATCGCATTACAAATGAACGACAAGGCGCGCCATACCATAAAACCCGCACATTCTAAGAAGGTTGCGCAAAAAGGGTTCCCTTTTCATGAACGTTAACTACTGCTCGTCCAGAGGGGTCGGCGTTGTTGCGGAAAGCGGCATCCCATGCAAGCGCCTCGCCGGTGCTACAGGCGATCGACGGCACCGAGGGAACACAGCTGGCAGCAGCATCCGATGGAAAGTGTTCAGCAAAGATCGACCGGTAGACATACTCCTCCTTACTTCGGGGAGGATTGATCGGAAACCTGAAAGAAACATTGGCCATCATTTCGTCGGTTACCCGCTCTTCGGCCACCGCTTTAAGGGTGTCGATCCACCCATAGCCTACGCCGTCGGAGAACTGCTCCTTCTGGCGCCAGGTGATGCTTTCAGGCAAGTAGTTTTCGAAAGCTTTGCGCAGCACCCACTTCTCCATACGTCCGTTCCCAGCCATCTTTTCGGCAGGATTGAGCCGCATGGCTACATCGAGGAACTCCTTGTCGAGAAAAGGTACCCGTCCCTCTACACCCCACGCAGCCAATGACTTGTTGGCCCGAAGGCAGTCGTATAGATGAAGTCGGCTGATTTTCCGGACAGTCTCTTTATGAAACTCCTCCGGGTTGGGGGCTTTGTGAAAATAGAGATATCCGCCAAAGATTTCATCGGCGCCCTCGCCGGTGAGCACCATTTTTATGCCCATGGAACGAATTACCCGGGCCAGAAGGTACATTGGAGTGGAAGCCCGAACGGTAGTAACATCGTAGGTTTCGAGGTGGTATATTACATCGCGGATTGCATCGAGACCTTCCTGTATTGTGTAATTAATTTCGTGGTGTACAGTTCCAATTTTATCGGCAGCTTTTCGGGCGGCAATCAGGTCGGGCGACCCGTCGAGCCCTATGGCAAAAGAGTGGAGCTGTGGCCACCAGGCAGGCTGACTGTCGCCCGATTCCACCCGCATGGCTGCATATCTTTTGGCAACAGCCGAAGTGATGGAGGAGTCGAGACCACCCGAGAGCAGCACTCCGTAGGGAACATCCGACATCAGTTGGCGGTGGACGGCAGCCTCAAGGGCTTCGCGCAGTTCTTCGATGCTGGCAGGGTTATCTTTTACCGCGTCGAAATCTGTCCATTCCCGTTGGTACCATCGCTGTGGTTGCCCATCCTTGCTCCACAGATAGTGGGCCGGCGGAAACTCCTCGATGCGACGGCACCGCCCCTCGAGTGCTTTTAGCTCTGAAGCCACATAAAAGTTTCCCAAATCGTCCCACCCCATATAGAGTGGTATTATCCCAATGTGGTCGCGGGCAATAAGGTATGCATCGCGCTGTGTGTCATAGAGTGCAAAGGCAAAAATCCCATTGAGATCATCCAAAAAATCAATCCCCTTCTCGGCATAAAGTGCCAAAATTACCTCGCAGTCCGACTTCGTCTGAAAGGTATAGTTCCCCTCCAGTTGTTTGCGCAGTTCGAAGTGGTTGTATATTTCGCCGTTGACTGCCAGAATTAGGGAGCGATCTTCGCTGTACAATGGCTGCCCTCCTGAGGCAGGATCAACAATCGAGAGCCGTTCATGGGCCATAATGGCACGTTCGGAGCTATATATCCCCGACCAATCGGGACCCCGATGGCGCACTTTCTTAGACATTTGCAGCACCTGCTGCCTAAGGTGGGCTGATTCGCCCTTCAAATCAAATGCACATACTATTCCACACATATTTTTACTTTTTTATATTCTCCGGCTGCAATTATAACTATTTTGTATCTCAAATGGCCTAATTGGTGTCTTTTTTCTTATTATAATTCATTATTATTTCTTTTTGATACTATTATCATCTATTTTCAAACATTTACTCATTGCAACAGAGATTCATTGCACTACATCTTCCTATAGTATTTTGTTTCTCATAAGATAGCTTGCTGTTTTTGCAAGCTTTGTGAAATCAAACCTATATAGGGAATGTTGCAGTGCTTCGTCATCTGATGTGGATGGGACTGCTGTGGTTGGGGATGCCAAAAGCCATGAATGTTTGAGATCTAATTCCTGATTCTTTTTTATATCCTGAATCAGAAAAACCGTGCATAAAGCTATTTATTGGAGATACATTCTCTCCAATTGCGACCCTCTGTTACCCAGGTCAGATTGAAGCGGGCCATTTTAGCACCCTGGCCGTTTCCGTACAAAAGGTAGATCAAACCTTCGCTGGGAGTCCCCGCTCTCCCTACTGCCATCGAAGAATAGGCAGAAGGCCCCCATGTCTCCCCTCCATTCCCACTAAGGCGAACCCTAAAATGGTTGCTGCCCCAAGTGGCAATCACCGTTCCATTTTTGGTTATCCCCACATTGGGAAACCGCTCGTCGTCAAAATTTGCTGTATTTCAAAAATTCATCGCCCGCGTTCCAGAAGGCATTCTCTTCGACCCGGCTGCACGAGCATGTGTGCACAAGAAATAGCAGAAAGAGAGCCGTTGTTTGATTTTTCATATTGACAGTACAACAGAAAAATTAATCCAAAAACAGTATTCAAAAAACAGACGAACGCCCAGACAGCGTTGCAAACCGTTTGGAATTCAGACAACAAAACAATGGCTACTATTGGCTAAGACCAACCAGAGCTGGCCGATAAGCCGTACCTATACATTAAACCTGAAATGCATGATATCGCCGTCCTTCACCAGATACTCTTTACCTTCGATGGCAATCTTTCCGGCATCGCGACAAGCACTTTCCGAACCCAGACGAATATATTCATCGTATTTAATGACCTCGGCCCTAATAAAACCCCTTTCAAAGTCGGAATGAATAAGACCTGCCGTTTGTGGGGCTTTCATGCCACGGCGGAAAGTCCATGCGCGCGACTCATCTTTACCTGTGGTAAAAAAGGTTTGCAGATCGAGTATGCGGTAGGCGGCATGGATAAGCATGTTAACACCCGGTTCTTCGAGACCCAGCTCTTCGAGAAAAAGTTGCTTTTCTTCGTATGTCTCCAACTCAGCAATATCGGCTTCGGTAGAGGCGGCAATGATCAGCATTCCGGCATCCTCCCCTTCTATGGCCTTTCGAACCGCATCAACATGGTGGTTTCCAAATTTGGCCGATGCCTCATCTACATTGCAGGCATACAAAACCGGTTTGTTGGTCAGCAAAAACAGCTCTTTAACCAATCGGGCATCCTCTTCGTGCATAGACATTGTACGCACCGATTTGCCCTGTTTCAGCACCTCCTGTATCTGCACTGCCATCTCAAACAACCGTTTCGCCTTATGATCGCCACCATGCCTAGCTTGCTTCTCAATTTTATCCAATCGGCCTTCGATGGTCTCAAGGTCTTTGAGCTGCAACTCGGTATCGATGATCTCCTTGTCTCTGACGGGGTCTACAGAGCCATCGACATGCACAATATTGTCGTTATCGAAGCAGCGCAATACATGAATGATGGCATCGGTTTCGCGGATATTGGCAAGAAACTGGTTGCCCAGCCCCTCCCCTTTTGAGGCGCCTTTGACCAAACCGGCAATATCGACAATCTCTACTGTGGTAGGAATTACTTTGGCAGGCTTATCAATATCGGCCAGCTTAATGAGCCGGTCGTCGGGTACCGTTATGACCCCTATGTTGGGTTCGATGGTGCAGAAAGGAAAGTTGGCCGATTGGGCCTTAGTACTGGCCAGACAGTTGAACAGGGTAGATTTACCTACATTGGGCAGTCCGACGATACCACATTTTAATGCCATGCTAATATTTATTTTTATGCGGTGCAAAGTTAATCCTTTGACGCTCTTATTCACCCCGAACCGGCATTTTTTGCCCTTATCCAGAATAGCCTTTCCCCCCTTCATGTGTCACCTATCAATTTTTGCAGCAATGTCTGTTGCATGGACAGAAACAGTGACTTTTAGGTTTATTCAACACAAAGTTGGGGAAGGCAGTATTACGGTATGAAATAAGCTGTAATTTTGGGCCTAACCCGAAATTTGGTGCCCATTTAAACCTAATGTCGGGTAGCAAGTCTTATACTCAAACTTTTGTATGTCAGGTTCCGACCGTGATATAATCGATGGATTAAAAAACCCAGGTACCCGGGAGGCTGCATTTTCGCAGCTGGTTGGGAAATACCAGCAGCGGTTATATTGGCATATTCGAAAAATTGTGATGAACCATGATGATGCCGACGATGTTTTACAGAATACACTCCTGAAAGTCTGGAAGAACGTCGAAAACTTCAGGGAGGAGTCGTCGCTATTTACCTGGCTTTACAGGATTGCCACCAACGAGTCGCTTACCTGGCTGAACCAGCAGAAACGACGGAATCTGGCCCCCATGCAGGAAGTATCTGACTATCTTCAACAGAAACTGGAGGCCGACGAATATTTCGATGGCGACGAGATTCAGAAACGTTTGCAAGAATCAATTCTGTTGTTACCCGAAAAGCAGCGATTGGTTTTCAACATGCGCTATTTTGAAGAAATGCCCTATCAGGAGATGTCGGAAATACTCGAAACTTCGGTGGGTGCACTTAAAGCATCGTACCATCACGCGGTAAAAAAAGTGGAAGAATATCTCAAAAACTTCGAATAGATACGTAGGATTAAACCTTTGAAAAAGAAAGCAGTCAAAAGAAACGAATAGCATTTACAAATGAACAATCAGAATAACATACAAGGTCCGCTGTCGAAACTAAAAAGGGAAAATCCCTTTAAGGTTCCCGAGGGATATTTCGACGAGTTTCCTGCCCGCATGCAACAACGCATCCAGCAGGAGTCGCAGTTGGCTGTAAAACCACGCGGTCGGATTATTCAGATGATCAAGCCAGCGTTGGCACTGGCAGCAGGCTTTGCCGCCATTATTGTAATGGTGTATTTCCCCCTCACCTATTTGAACAACCGCAGTATAGCCGACAGTGGTGATTCTGAAAAAATCGTTTTTGATGATTTCTTTGCGCTGGTTGACCAGTTCGACGACGATACTTTTTATACCTTGCTCGAGCATGGTATCAATGGAGATGCATACGGCGCTGAAGAGTTGGCAGATTATCTGGTGGCCAACTACAGCGATTACGACTTTATTTTAGAAACAAAAAATTAGCCCACAATGAATAAAAGATTTCTGTTGCTTGGCATAGCGCTGATGTTTGCACTTACATCGGCAGCGTTCGATAAACTTCAGCAAGACGACTTTGAGAAGTTCAAAAGTCAGAAAATCGCCTTTATAAGCGAAAAACTGAACCTTACCACCACCGAAGCGCAAGCCTTCTGGCCGGTATACAACGAATTGGAAAATGAAAAGATGGAGTTACAGCGCAAACGCCGCAACTGGGAAGAAAAAGCGCGTAACGAGGAGGTCAAAATGTCGGATCAGGAGATACTAAGAACCACCCGGCAGATTATTGCTTCTATGAAAAAGGAGGCAGAGCTCACAGAGGTATACCACGAGAAGTTCCTATCCATTCTGCCACCCCAGAAGGTACTTCTGCTCTTCAGAGCCGAAAACCAGTTTCGGGCACACATGTTTGACCAATACAGGCGAAGAAGAATGAACAACCCATAACGATAAAGCTGCTCCAGGGCAGCTTTTTTTTATACCACTACCCGGGCGGTATGTAAAAACCGAATGGTTTCGTTGATGTCTTTGTACATGAGGGTATCCGTTTGCACAAATTCCACGCGACTGCGGTACTGTGCAACAAAATCTTCCAGATAGGGCGATGAAAGGAGAGGCCGTCTGAATTCAAGTGCTTGTGCAGCATTGTATAGTTCAATGGCCAAAATTCGCTCCACATTCATGGCCACTTTCAGTGCCTTTGTGGCTGCATTTGCTCCCATGCTAACGTGGTCTTCCTGCTCGTTCGACGAGGGAATGGAATCGACCGAAGCGGGTGTGCTTAACTGCTTATTTTGACTCACAATGGAGGCAGCTGCATACTGTGGAATCATAAACCCACTGTTAATGCCAGGCTCTGCCACCAGAAATTCGGGCAGGCCCCGCTCTCCTGAGATCAACCGGTAGGTGCGTCGCTCCGAGATGCTGCCCAGTTCAGAGAGGGCAATGGCCAGAAAATCGAGAGCCAGCGCGAGGGGCTCTCCGTGAAAGTTGCCTCCCGAAACGATCATGTCCTCGTCGGGAAAAACCGTAGGGTTATCGGTAACCGAGTTTATTTCGATACCAAAGACCCCTGCTACATAGTTTATACTGTCTTTTACCGCACCATGCACCTGTGGAATGCACCTGAAAGAGTATGGATCCTGAATGTGTTGCTTGGGTTGCGCCATAATTTCGCTACCAGAGAGGAGATTACGGAAGTTGGCGGCCGTTTGAAGCTGCCCAGGATGGGGTCTGATGAGCTGAATGTTTTCCATAAAAGGTTCGATGAGTCCATCGAAAGCATCGAGCGATAGGGCTCCAATGATATCGGCCTGCTTGAGCAACCTGAAGGATTGCAGCAAAGTGTATACGCCATAAGCGCTCATAAACTGGGTTCCGTTTAAAAGGGCCAATCCTTCCTTTGCCTCTAGCCGGATAGGTTCCCAACCCAATTTGGAGAGTACCTCTGAGGCATCGAACTTGGTCCCTTTATACCATACCTCACCATGTCCGAGAAGCGGTAAAAACAACATGGATAGCGGAGCCAAATCACCACTGGCGCCCAATGAACCAAGCTCGCATACTACAGGCGTGATTCCATGGTTAAACAAGTCCAGAATTCGCTGAACAGTAATCAGCTGCACTGCAGAATTTCCCTTTGCCAACGCGTGGGCCTTCAGCAAAAGCATCAGACGGGTAACATCGTGCGGGATCTCAGGACCGAGGTTGCAAGCATGCGAGAGCACCAGATTTTCCTGCAACTTACTGAGATCGGCCTTGGGAATGTTAATATCGCACAAGGCACCAAAACCAGTGGTAATACCATACAAAGGACCCTCTGCACGGGCAATTTTATCGTCGAGGTAGGCCTTACTCTTCTCAATTAGCGCCGTTGAAACATCCGAGAGTCTGACAAAGTGCCTATTCTCAAGAATATCTTCGATGGCCTCGAAGGTGAGGGGCTTGGGCGAAATCAGGTATTCAGACTGGCTCATAGGTGTACCGCTTTAGTGTACCCCAATTTCCCAAACGTATGGCATTCAGGAAAGGATATTTATCAGCTCCGCAGTGGTTACTGAAAACTGTTCGGAGGTGAGCATATTTTTTAGGGTCATTTGGTTTTGTGCCATTTCGGTCTCACCCACCAGCACCACATAGGGAATTCCCTTACGGTTGGCATAGTTAAGCTGTTTCTTGAGCTTATCGGAATCGGGATAGATCTCAGCGTTAATTCCATTTTTCCTGAGCTCATTAAGGATCGGTAAAACATACGCCTCTTCCGCTGCCCCAAAATTGACCATGAGTACCCGGGTATTGTCGGGCGTTGATTTCGGGAACTTGTCGAGCTGCAGCATTACATCGTAAATTCTTTCGGCGCCAAACGAGATTCCGACTCCCGATACCCCAGGCATGCCAAAAATCCCTGTAAGGTCGTCGTATCGCCCTCCACCACAAATGCTACCAATGCTAACATCGAGCGATTTTACCTCAAAGATGGCTCCCGTGTAGTAATTGAGTCCACGTGCCAGCGTAAGGTCGAGCTCAACCTCAGTAGCAACCCCACTCTGGGCTATGTATGCAAATAAAGTCTTCAGTTCCGAGATACCAGCACGACCAATTTCTGAAGACGCCAGCAACGATTCAAGCTTTCCAAGTTTCTCGTCAGTATTGCCCGAAAGCTGCAAGACAGGCAGCAATTTATCGATCGCCCCGTCCGACAAACCCCGGCTGGAGAGTTCGACTAAAACCGCCTCGAGTCCAATCTTGTCAATCTTATCAATGGCCACCGTGATATCACCAAGTCGGTCGGAAAAACCAATTACATCGGCAATGCCTGCCAACACTTTGCGGTTGTTAATTTTAACAAGCACCTTCAAATTCAAGCGTTGAAAAACTGCATCGATAAGCTGCACCAGTTCAGATTCATTGAGCAAACTGTCGCTGCCAATTACATCAGCATCACACTGATAGAATTCCCGATAGCGTCCTTTTTGGGGGCGGTCGGCACGCCAAACCGGCTGTATCTGATACCGTTTGAATGGAAAAACCAGATCATTACGGTGTTGCACCACAAAACGGGCAAAGGGAACCGTAAGGTCGTAACGCAAACCCTTTTCCGAAACAAATGGCGAAAGCTGAGCAGCATCGCCGCTCGACAAGAGCCCATCAGGTAGCTTGGACAGGAAATCGCCCGAATTAAGGATCCGAAACAGCAGTTTATCGCCCTCCTCACCATATTTGCCAAGCAGGGTAGAAAGATTCTCCATGGCAGGAGTCTCGATAGGTTGATAACCATAGAGTCTAAAAACCGAACGGATGGTTTCGAAAATAAAGTTGCGACGACCCATCTCGTCGGTATTAAAGTCGCGTGTGCCTTTGGGAATAGCGGGTTTTTGCACCATAATATACGGAAGATTTCTATCAGCATTCAAAAGTACAATTTTCCAACTGAATCAAATGCCCTATATTTGTTTCGTTTTTACACGCCGGTTCAGAAATGTTTCCGGCATTACACCTCTCAATTAGAAATTCGATATGAATCAAAATAAAAAAGATGGTCGTTACGGGCGGTTATACCAACAGCTTGAAACGTTGGTAAAAAAGAGCAATAACCGCGATGCACGCATGGCCACGGTAGTGGCAGTATTGCACCACAAAATGGAATATTACTTCTGGACAGGCTTTTACATGCTTAACGAAGGGGAGTTGGTGGTAAAGAGTTATCAGGGACCAGTAGCCTGTCAGATACTCGAAAAAGACAAAGGAGTGTGCTGGGCTGCAGTCAACCGCAACGAAACTGTGGTGGTCGAGGATGTACATCTGTTTCCGGGGCACATCGCCTGCGATGCCCGTTCTAACTCAGAAATTGTTGTCCCCTTTCGCACTCCCGAAGGCGCTATTTTAGGAGTACTCGATGTCGATAGCTCTGAAAAAGCGTCGTTCGACGCCACCGATGCGCTTTGGCTGGAGAAGATTTTGCAACTGATTTGGGTATAATCAAAAAAGGCCGGTAAACCGGCCTTTTTGATTATAGAATGTACCCAATGGTTATTCAGCTTTTTTCTCCGTATCGTCCGAAGCAGTTTCTTCAGAAGCAGCTTCGGGAGCTTCGGCCTGCACCTCTTCAGAGGTTTCGGCAACAGGAGCATTAACCTCTTCGGTAACCTCTACGACTTCAGCCACAGCTTCGGTCTTAGGAGTTCCAGATTTGGCAGCAGGAGACTTTTTCTCGGCTACAGCCGGAGCATCAGTACCCTCTTTCTTAGTTCCACCACGGCGGCCACGGCGCTTTTTGCCTTTGTCGGACGAAGCTGAAGCAGCGAGCATGGATTCGTTGAAATCGACCAGCTCCATTATACACATATCAGCATTATCCCCCAGACGGTTTCCGGTACGAAGTACACGGGTATAGCCACCGGGGCGATCGCCAACCTTCACCGAAACCTCGCGGAAAAGCTCCGTTACGGCTTCTTTGTTTTGCAGGTAGCTAAAAACAATCCTACGGGCGTGTGTGGAGTCGTCTTTTGACTTGGTAATCAGCGGTTCAACATACATGCGCAGCGCTTTGGCTTTTGCAACGGTGGTAGAAATCCGCTTGTGCAGAATGAGCGAAGATGCCATATTCGAAAGCATCGCCTTACGGTGTGCACTCTTTCTGCCCAGATGGTTAAATTTCTTATTGTGTCTCATTGTAGATTATTCCTTGTCTAATTTGTACTTAACGATATCCATCCCGAAATTGAGTCCCATAGCCACCAGCAGATCATCTAACTCGGTGAGCGACTTTTTACCAAAGTTCCGGAATTTCAAAAGGTCGTTACGATTGTATGTTACGAGTTCGCCTAGGGTTTCCACATCGGCTGCCTTGAGGCAGTTGAGAGCCCTAACCGAAAGATCGAGATCTACCAATTTGGTTTTAAGCAGTTGCCGCATGTGCAATACCTCTTCATCAAATTCCTCATTGGCAAACTTCTCATCCGAATCGATGGTTATTTTTTCGTCGGAGAAGAGCAGGAAGTGATAAATCAGAATTTTTGCTGCTTCTTTCAAAGCATCTTTAGGCTGAATAGAGCCATCGGTCGAGATTTCGATCAGCAATTTCTCGTAGTCGGTTTTTTGTTCTACCCTGAAGTTCTCGACAGTATATTTCACCTTTTCGATGGGGGTATAGATGGAATCGATTGGAATCAAACCTAAGTCGGCGTCAACAGGACGGTTTTCGGAAGCAGGCACATAGCCACGACCTTTACTGATGGTAAGTTCCATATGAAACTTCACATCAGGTTCCATCCGACAGATGACCAGGTCGGGATTTAATACCCTAAAGCCGGTCATAAATCTGTTGATATCGCCGGCTTTGAAATCTTCCTGACCGGTAATCGTAACCGAAACCGTTTCGCTCTCAACATCTTCCACTTCGCGTTTAAAGCGCACCTGTTTCAGATTGAGAATGATATCGGTAACGTCTTCGATTACCCCTTTAACGGTGGAAAATTCGTGATCGACGCCTTCAATTTTAACTGTAACAATGGCAAATCCTTCGAGCGAAGAGAGCAAAATTCTCCGGAGGGCATTACCGATGGTAATACCGTATCCGGGCTCAAGAGGACGGAATTCAAATTTACCGTACTTCTCGCCGGATTCGATCATTACAAC
>CAYGIQ010000069.1:0-13980 GCA_964349885.1 uncultured Prolixibacteraceae bacterium
CGCAATACAAAGGCAGGTGGCAAAGCTCTATGAGCGGACAAATAAAAGACCTGCCGGACTTTGATCAGGTGGAACGTGAAGTGCAAAGACACCTTAAAAAATTGAATTTCTAATAAATGAACATAGCCCAGATAGAAAACAACTTACAACAACTCGTAAAGACTTTCAACAAAGAAAGTTTCATTTATGATTTGTTGTTGGCATACGGACAACCGAAAGCAACTACATGTTTTCTTTCGGGTGTGCTTTTTGTTTTGTGTTATTCTTAAAAGCACTGCATAAGTCCCGCTCTTTGATGGTTTGTTATTAAGTTCGAGATTAAACGTAATCGCCATAATTTTGTCTTTCACTAAAGGTAAAGAATTATGGAATTCTACTGAAACATTACTGAAACTTTTTCGTTATTTCGTTACATTTTATTTTACTCAATGAGTCTAGTAAATTTTCAATAGACTGATATTCAGAGTATATAAAACAAACAGAAAGTAACAAAAAGTAATAAGATCAGTCCCCCTCCGGGTACACAGAAAGACAAGAGGTCATTTTTGACCTCTTTTTTTTTGTGACCTTCCCAAACCCTTACTAGTCCTTAGTAGGAGTTTTATCGACTCTGTAAAAATTGGCGTTGCAACTTTTCCTTTTTCCAAAATGAGTTTTTTCAAAAAGATGCACCCAAGGATATTCCTTTTTTTCGCTTTAAAAAAAAGAGCCACCAAATAATGGTGACTCCTACTATCGGGTTTATTTATATGTTCCTCTACCAATTTCCCAATCCAGAATGATCTGGACTTTGAAATTGTAGTCCGTTAATTCCATTACAAGGATCATTAAAAACTTCCTGAATGATTGCAAATTGACCCCAAATTTCTGGTCCAATCTCAGTACCATCAGCGTTATACCAAATACCACCTGTCTTAGTCGCATTAGCAGGAGCCGCTACTATCTTAACAAAATAAGTCCACTTGCAAAGTTTGCCATTATCGCCTTCATAAGTACCTGATTGATGATTTGTTATCCATGCTCCTGAGCCAATATATGAATCAAATCCTAAATGACGATCTAGTTTGCCATCACCATCACAATCTTTGTTTGAAAGCCAAGCATCATTCCATTTCATAATTAATTTGACATCCTTCCATTCTTGGCACCAAGCAGCATCTCGATATGAATCACAATATGTTCCATTGAAAATATAAGCTTGATAATTGTACCCCCATTGGTCATATCCAGTTTTAATTACAGTACCATCGGAAGTAAGGATTTTACCGCTTTGAATTGTAGCACACTGCGACTTAGCGGCACTTTTTAACATTAATTCTTCCTGAAGAATAAATTCTGTTTCATCAACATCAGTTTTATTACATGCTGCAAACAAAACAGTGACTAAGGTTAATAGGATAAGTTTTTTCATGGTTTCTTGATTGGTTTTTTGATTGGTTTTTTGATTGGTTTTTTGATTGGTTTTAAACGCTAATATAAAATATTTAGCTTGATATTAACAACTATTGGGGGTTTTTTGCATTAAACCCTGCTCTACCTGCCATTGCATCTGACCATCCAACCTAAACCCAATCTTAATAATATCTCAAAAGTGGCATTCAAACAGAGCATCCCTATGTCAGCAAACTGTTGTCCTTTCAGTAAATCCAAGGAGGCGGTTCCAAATATTTAACCCTTTTCCTGCATTGGAATGAATGCCCCTAGCTTCAATACCTTTGCCCAAGCTGCTGGCCAATTCCCAATACCAGGAGTATCCGGCTTGATCCAACTTTTTGAACCAAATGCCAACATCAAACGGTGTGAATGGCCAATTGCACCTACCGTGTGGTCTTTCTTGGGGCCTTTTTTTAGCAATTATCCTATCTTTGATTTCAGAAAAGAACAACATGTGCGAACACCATACTTTCATGAAGCTCGCTATTGAGCAGAGTTATCAGAGCCTACTCCAAAATCAGGGAGGCCCGTTTGGAGCAATCGTGGTGAAAGACGGAAAGATCGTAGGAAAGGGCAGCAATGCGGTAACTTCCAGCAAAGACCCAACTGCGCATGCCGAGATTATGGCCATTAGAGAGGCTTGCAAAACACTCGACACCTTCCAATTAAAGGGATGCCTGCTGTACACATCCTGCGAACCTTGCCCAATGTGTCTCGGAGCCATCTACTGGGCCCGCCCCGATAAGGTCTATTATGCCAATACCCGTAATGATGCGGCCAATATTGGCTTCGACGACGATTTTATCTACCACGAAATCGGCTTGTCCATGCCTGAAAGAAAAATTCCTTTCGAGCAGATTGGGCGCGACGAGGCATTACAGGTTTTTCATGCCTGGCAGGAGAAACCCGATAAAATTGCCTATTGATAGTAAGCTGCAAAGGTCGAGCATCTAAGCAACCAATTGTTTCGCCTAAAAATCATACCAACTATGTTCTCCAAACCCATGAAAAAACATAAGAATCTTCTCCCGATCGCAGCATCCTTAGTGGTCCTATCCACTGGCTGCAGTTTGCCCCCAGAACCTCCTGTGAACTTTGTGGTAATTTACCTCGACGATATGGGCTATGGCGATCTCTCACTTACAGGCGCCACCGGATTTAAAACCCCCAACATCGATCGTATGGCCCGGGAGGGAATTTTGTTTACCCATTTCTATGCGCCTCAGGCCGTATGTACTGCCTCTAGGGCCGGATTGCTTACCGGATGCTACCCAAATCGATTGGGATTTTCAGGAGCGCTCAACCATAGCGCACAGATAGGAATCAACCCAGAAGAAGAGACCTTGGCAGAAGTGCTGAAAGCAAAAAATTATGCCACGGCTGTGTTTGGAAAATGGCATCTTGGCCACCTGCCCGAATTTCTGCCATTGCAGCATGGATTCGATGAGTTTTATGGAATTCCCTACTCCAACGATATGTGGCCATACCATCCTACCGGAGGGAACTATTACCCACCCCTTCCCTTGATTGAAGGCAACACCACCATCCAGACCAATCCAGACCAATCCCTCTTTACGCAACAGTTTACCGAGCGCACTGTTCAGTTTATGGTCCGCAACCAGAACAAGCCCTTTTTTGCCTACCTGGCCCATCCAATGCCCCATGTTCCCCTCTTTGTTTCTGAACAATTTGTCGGAAAATCGGAACAGGGTCTGTTTGGCGATGTAATGATGGAACTCGATTGGAGTGTTGGCCGAATCCTGCATGTGCTCGATAGTTTGAAGTTATCCGATAGAACATTGGTGATTTTCACCTCAGACAATGGTCCATGGCTCAACTATGGCAACCATGCAGGGAGTTCAGGTGGCTTTCGCGAAGGCAAGGGAACTACCTGGGAGGGAGGTCAGCGGGTACCGGCCATCATGCGGTGGAGCAACAGGCTTCCGGAAGGAACCATTTCATCTGGTTTGTCTTCAGCCATAGACCTGCTCCCTACGATAGCCGAAATTGCCGGAGTAGCCCTGCCGAAAAAGCACATCGATGGAGTGAGCCTTGTGCCTTTACTGGAGAATCCCAACGCAGCCTCTCCGCGAAAAACCTTCCTCTATTACTACCGAGGCAACCAACTTGAAGCCATACGGCACGAAAACTGGAAACTTGTTTTCCCCCATACAGGTCGCACCTATGCCGGCTATGCACCAGGAGTCGATGGACAACCGGGTAGGGTAACCGAGAATGCTACAACAGAGGCGGCACTTTTCGATTTGCGCAGGGATCCGGGCGAACAATACAACCTGATAGAATACCATCCTGATATTGTTGAACGCCTGAACATAGAAGCCGAGGCAGCACGGGCCGACCTGGGAGATGACCTGACCGGCTTACCCGGTGCCAACCGACGCCCAATTGGCACACTGAAGGATTAACCCCACAAGGGCTTTCCAAAAACATCGGCACAATTGACTTTAATTGGGGGATAAGGCAGCGCGCTGTTGACAAACATCCGATGAATGAAAAAATCGATGCGTGAACAAAATTGGCTATTTAATGCTTTTAAGGGAGTACTTAAAAATTCTACACTATGGCATTCACTTTAGATATTGGCCAAAAAGCACCCGCTTTTAAACTACCTGCTACCGATGGGAAACATTATGAACTCAACAGTTTTTCCGAACCATTCTTGGTAATCTTCTTTACCTGCAACCACTGTCCTTATGTTATAGGCAGCGACGAGATTACCCGGCAAACGGCCGACAAATACGCACCGTTGGGGGTTGAGTTTGTGGGCATCAACTCCAACAGTCCGAATACCTACCCCGAAGATGACTTTCCCCACATGGTAGCTAGGATGCAACAATTTAATTTCCCGTGGACCTACTTGTACGACGAAACTCAGGAAGTAGCCATGGCCTATGGGGCACTGCGCACGCCTCATTTCTATGTGTTCGACGCAGAACGACGTCTTGTATACACCGGTCGGGCAATCGACTCTCCCCGCGATGCCTCAAAGATGACGGTTAACGACCTCGATCGGGTTTTGGGTGAACTTACCGGAGGAATGGCTGTGTCGATCCCCAAAACCAATCCGATTGGTTGTAATGTAAAATGGGATGGAAAAGACAAACACTGGATGCCCGGCGATGCCTGCGATTTGGTGTAGAGTCGAAAGTCAATGCTCCTTCAAGAGGGGCTCAAATCTCCCTGATCAATTGAACAGCCTGATTCCCCAATAGATGGTGCGGGGTCTGGCAGGTCCGTAGATGTATCCGCTATCGCGGTTTTTTCCCTTATCAAAATCGTTTTGATAATCATTGAGCAGGTTGGTAACACCAGTAAATAGCTCAATGCTTGAATCTATCCTGGGAATCTCGATGCGGTATGATATTTTGCTTCCCACCTCCCAAAATGAAGGAGAAGTAAACAAAACATCGGTCTCTGGTGTGCCCGGATCACCTGCTAGGCCATAGTGGGGAATAAGCATACTTCCGGTGTACACGCCATTAAGCGATGCCTCAAATTTCTGTGAGGGCATCCAGCGAGCAGTATAATAGCCATATTGTTCGGGGGTACGTAGGTACTTACGCTCGCCGGGGAGTGTCGATGACCACTCGACCGGATCGGCATAATTGCTTGTTTGAAGGGTAACGCCTGCTTCGAGTTGAAACCGCTGATTGTAGTTGTAGCGGGCCTCGAAAGTTCCCCCCATTACATTGCTTTGGTTCCCGTTGCGTTTTTCAAGAATAGAATTGCCCGAGGCATCAACCGAAAGCTCTTCCAATATAAAGGCATTGTTTAACTGGGTTGCAAAACCTTCGAGGGTAAAACCGGCGATGTAGGTTTCTGTTGCATGATCGAAGTTCCATGATGCACTGAAGCTCTGACTTCGTTCCTCGGCAAGGTCCTCGGCAAGCTGAATACGCTGAATTCCTCCCGCCGAAAATGCAATGTGCATATCGGCATCGAATGCCTGAGGCGCTCTGAACCCGGTCGACCAGCTAAGTCTGAGCTGAGATTTTACATCGGGGCGCATGAGCAGGGAGACCCGGGGGTTCCACATCAGTTTTTGAACAAAGTTATGATAATCGGCACGCATTCCGGCCAGTAAGGTCCAGGTGGAGTTGATGGTCCAGTCGCTTTGCACAAAGGTTCCAACATTCCGAGACTCTTGGTCGATGAGGTAGTCATAAGCATCGATTCTGTCGAATACATTGTCGTAGTTCACTTCAGCTCCAACAGTTAGCATGTTAATGCCACCCAAAAACTGGCTTATGCGGTGGTTGTATTGGTTTCCGAGTTGCAGTGTGTAATTTTTGGAGTCGCCATAGGGAGCATTGAACCGGTAATCGATAAGATCGGTGCCATTGTTGGGTGCAATTCCAGTGAAATGATCGCGCAGGGTATGTTGTCCCGCCAGATATATAATATAGGAGTCGTTGTTGTTTCGGGTCAAAATCTCATAATCGATACCCCCCATAAGTACTTGGTGGGTGCGCTCCTCCGCCTGATTGGCAAGATAGGCTGGTTCGTTGAATCTGTCGCCACCACGGCGGTATTCATGCATGGACGAGAAATTAATTTCGAGCTTCCGGTTGTCTTTGGGCTTAAAAAAAGAGTTGATACCGAACGCGTTATTGCTCAATTGTGGCAATTCAGAAAATCCATCCCCGTTGTGATCGTAGGCATCGCGGCGGCGGTGGTTGCTGTAGAGAGAGAGACCGGAGTTGCGCTTCTCCGACAACACAGTGAGTGTAGCATTAACGTTATAGTCGGCCGCCTGGCCCAATATCGACTGCGCGTTGGTAAGCACCTCATAGGCACTGCGTTGCGGAACCTTGGTGATGATGTTAACGGTTCCCCCAATGGCACTTGAACCATACAGAGCAGAAGCTCCACCCCGCACAACTTCGATACGCTCGACCATCTGGGCAGGAAGCTGTTCAAGACCATAGAGGCCGGTAAGCGGACTGATTACAGGTCGCCCGTTTACAAGTATCTGGCTGTAAGCACCTCCCAATCCGTTCATTCGCAATTGCGTATAGTTGCAGGTTTGGCAATCGACCTCCATGCGAAGGCCTGGCTGAAAATTCAGGATATCCGATACTGTGGTAGCAGCCACAGCCTTTATAGCCCTGGCATCCATTACGTTAACAACAACAGCACTCTCGGTTTGACGCTTAAATGTTTTGGTTCCGGTAATCACTACTTCATCAACCCTGAAGACATCTGGCTCCAGTTCAAAATTTATTTCTAGGGTACGCCCCGGAACAAGCGTTACCTGTTTGCGTGCCAATTTATACCCCACAGCCCTGGCTACAACCTCGAACGATCCGGCCGGAAGGTCTACCATCATATAGTGTCCGGTAAGATCGGTGGCAGTGCCCTTTTGTGTTCCGTCGAGATAGATGTTAACGAACGGTAGATGCTCGCCTCTTGAAACCACGTGCCCAACCATTACAATATCCTGAGACCAGGCAACAGGGGTGGCAGAAATAAAACCTGCCGTCAGGGTTATATAAAGTAAAAACCTCCATTTCAAACTTCTCATCAGCAATAATTTTGTGTGCCACTTAAGGCTGTAATTTTTGTAAACGGCTGCAAATTGGGTATATTTTTTTGTTTTAATGGGGTAAAATTGAAACAAAAATATTGCCAAATGTACATCATGTCTTGCTAATGGCATGCATACCAATAAGTAACAGGCCTTGTTCGTTCGAAATACACCGAAGCCAACCCCCAAATTTTACTCTGTACTTTTGAGCGCAAAAGTGCATCTTCAAGTCGATCCATGGCATGAAACGATTTCACAGCAGCAGAGGCTATGTCCGAATTTTTATCAACTTTGCGCCCTCAAAACTTGTTTTGATACCATGGAGAATGATTATTCCATAAAAAGACCCGGCAAGCTCTTTTTGCATGCTTTTAGGTCGTCGCTGCCACAGGGAATCAAAACCTCGCTATGGCTTCTGAAACTGACCATACCCGTGGCCTTCGTTGTTTTTTTGCTCGACTACTTTGGCGCCTTACTTCTGGTAGCCGACCTTACGGCTCCAGTATTTGCCTTTTTTGGTTTGTCGGGTAACGCTGCTGTAATTCTAATAACCAGCTTCTTCACCAACAACTACTCGGTAATAGCAGTCATGGCAACCCTCGATATGCCGCTGCGCGAAGGTTTAATACTGGCCAATATGTGTCTGATCAGTCACACCCTTATAGTAGAGACCGGCATTCAGCGAAAAACGGGGTCGAACCCGGTTCGTATGGTTTTGGTCCGCATTTCTGCGAGCTTTCTGGTTGCATGGATATTGAATGCCATTCTGCCTTCGTTCGAGGGAACCATAAAGGCTGGTGCAGTCCTTGAGAGACAAGGTTTTTGGCCCGATCTTATGGTCTGGATACAGTCGATAGGTACCACTGCCATCAAAATCGTCGTATTGGTGAACATTTTGCTCATCTTTCAGAAGATTCTGCAGGAACTCGGTATTCTAAAATGGCTCGTAAAGCCTTTTCATCCACTTTTAAGGCTGATGGGGTTGCCCCGTTCCACCGGATTTCTCTGGATTGTAGCCTACACCCTTGGCCTCTCTTACGGTGGGGCAGTTATGATTCAACAAACCAGTGAAGGCAAGCTTAGTCCGCAAGAAGCCGATTTGCTGAACCACCATGTGGCGGTATCCCATTCTCAGCTCGAAGATACCCTGTTGTATGCAGCCCTAGGATTTAGCATTCCTTGGCTAATGCTGCCACGTTTTGCGCTGGCCATTGTATATGTTTGGGCCAGAAAGGCTGAACTCTATCTTAAAAGTCGGTTCCTTTACCCGGAGCAAGTAGTTCGGTAAATTCTTACCTTAATCCTGTTCATTTCGGCGGGCAAACCTCAGGGAATCTCCCCAGGCATTGAGCTGCAGTGTGCATCCTGCTGCCGCTACACTCTCGACCAGATGCCGGGTGGTGGCAATGGCGTCGCTGTCGAGTCCGGGCTTATTGGCATACAGCAGGTAGCCATCGCGGTATTGAGTGGGTGTAAGATTGGGCATAATGATATTGGCCCCGGCCAAGAGACCTTGTTCCCGGCCATTGGGGACAATTGCCTGCAAGGCGGTCGACGAGGCAATGTTGATGTCGGGCATCATCAGCCTCAGAATAGCGATCATTTTTAACGACAGCTCGAACCGCGTCTCTAAGGGTAAAAGCAGATTGCGGTGCATGTAAAGCGGCGTATCGGCATGCTCAATATAGGGTCCCATTCCGCACATGTCGATGTCCATCTGTTGAAAAAACAGCAGGTCGTCGGCCAGATCCTCCAAAGTCTGAAACGGGAGGCCAATCATAACCCCCGTGCCCAACTGAAAGCCGGTTTCGCGCAACCGCTGAAGCGATTTTATACGCCTTTCATAGGCATGAAAGCTGTCGGCGGGATGCAGTTTCCGGTAAAGTTCGGGATTGGATGCCTCAATCCGCAGCAGATACCGGTGAGCCCCGCTGTTGAACCAGCGTCTGTAGGTTTGTTCGCTCTGTTCACCACAACTCAGGGTTATGCCCAGGCGGCCATCAGATAGGGCTTTAATCTGCTGCAGGAGGCGGTCTACCCGATCCACAAAGCTGGGCGTTGAAAGTTCGCCCGATTGTATTACCACCGAACCAAAACCCTGGTCGAGGGCAAACCTACAAGCCTCCAAAACAGCCTCGTCGGGCAATTCATACCGACCTACGGTAAGGTTGCTTTTTCGGATGCCGCAATAGAGGCAATCTTTGGCACAGAGGTTCGACAATTCGACCAGCCCACGAAAATATACGCCGTTGCCAACAGTTTGATCCCGTACGTCTTTGGCCCGGTGCATAAGTTCTTGCATCGGTTCACCAGAAGTTTGCAAAAGCTGAATGATTTCACTGCGATCCATCGGAAGGGCATTTGACGAGCAAAATACGTAAATTTTGAGCTATTAGGAAACAACCTACCCTTCGAATTAAAATGAACATGCTCCACAACAGAGCGCCCATGAGGTAAGCTACCATTGAATCGTCTATCTTTGAACAAAATCCTGCGGAGAGGCCCGAGGGCTGACATCAGGGATAAGCCACTTCGAGTGCTTCCGCCCCAACGGGCGGTTTGTGCAGCATGGTTCGTACTTGACGACCATTCAAGCCGGCAACAGCAGATTCAGCTCCCCGCAACCACTCTCCGCCGGTATCACAGGTATGGTATCTGACCAAAAAAGACTTGGATTTATTGGCATCGTTATCGAAGACCGTGAAACTGCAGTACCGCAGGTGAACCAGATTTTGTATGCTTTTGCCGATTCCATTCTTGCCAGAACCGGTATTCCCCATGCCAAAGACAATGCGTCTGTAATCACCCTGGTGGTCGACATCACTGCCGACCGGCTTGGTGCATTAACTGGGCAGTTGGGGATGGTAAGGGGCGTAACCGTTAAATCGGGATTGACCCGAAGTTAATGCACAAACAATTGAATCAACCTCTGAATTATGGACACATATACCGATAATTTCATTCAAGAAGCCGCCATTCTCGAAACATTGGAACGATACCGGCGGGCCGATCCTGTTCAGGTAAGAGAGGTTCTGTCTAAAGCACGGGCCATGAAGGGTCTTCAACCCGAAGATGTAGCGGTACTTACTGGCATTTCTGATCCACAGTTGCTTCAGGAGCTTTTCGATACTGCCAACCATGTAAAAGACACCATCTACGGCAAGCGGTTGGTGCTTTTTGCCCCTTTGTACATTTCCAATTTGTGCGCCAATGAGTGCCTTTATTGCGCCTTTAGGGCTACCAATAAGCAGATTGTGCGGCGCTCGCTAACGCAAACAGAGATCTATCGAGAGGCAGAAGATTTGGTGCAGCAAGGGCACAAACGAATTTTGCTGGTAGCGGGTGAAAGCTACCCCAAAGAGGGCCTCGACTATGTTCTGGAGTCGATACGCACCATTTACCGGGTTAAAACTGAGCATGGCGAAATCCGCAGGGTAAATGTAAACTTGGCTCCCCTCGAGGTCGACGATTTCAGGCGCCTTAAAGGAGAGGGCATCGGCACCTACCAGATATTTCAAGAGACCTACCACCGCGAGACCTACGCCAAGATGCATACCGGTGGGAAAAAACGCAACTACGACTATAGGGTTACGGCTCCGCACCGGGCTATGGCAGCCGGCATCGACGATATAGGGATTGGGGTTTTGTTTGGTCTTTTCGATTACCGCTTCGAACTTCTGGCGCTTCTCAACCATACCCGAGCGCTGGAATCAGATTTTGGTGTAGGCCCTCATACCATTAGTGTGCCGAGACTTGAACCGGCCACCGGAAGCGAGATTGCCTCCCATCCACCCCATGCGGTATCCGACATCGACTTTAGGAAGCTGGTCGCAATACTCAGGCTCGCTGTTCCCTATACAGGCATCATCATGTCGACCCGCGAAACAGCCCAGATGCGGCGCGACACCTTTGCATTGGGCGTCAGTCAGGTTTCGGCCGGCAGCAGAACGAACCCCGGTGGTTACACACACGAAACCGAGGAGGATGAGGCGAGTCAGTTCAGTTTGGGCGACCACCGGTCGCTCGACGAGGTTATCCGCGATGTAGCCTCCATGGGGTATATTCCCTCCTTCTGTACCGCCTGTTACCGATTGGGCCGCACAGGACGCGACTTTATGGATCTGGCCAAACCTGGCGACATCAAACTCCATTGCGACCCCAATGCCCTAAGTACCTTCAGGGAATACTTGCGAAATTTTGCATCGCCCGAAACCGTTGCTGTAGGCAACCAACTCATTGCCGAAACCATAAACGGTATGAGCGGGGTTGCCAGATCGAGGGCCGAGAAGCTGGTTAATAGGGTGGATATGGGTCGCGACGATGTCTATTGCTGATGGTTAAGCCACACTGCAAGAGAGTAAAAACCCTACCCGGGGAATGTTTTCAATGCGGACATTGGGATCGTCGGCAAAATATTTGCGCAGCTTTGAGATAAAAACATCCAGACTTCGGCCCGCAAAATAATCGTTTTCACCCCAGAGGGCGGTGAGGATGTCCTCGCGGCGAACAATCCTGTTTTGGGATGAACACAACATGCGCAGAATATCAGCCTCCCTTCCAGTGAGCCGTCTCACCTCGGTTCCCCTCACCAGCGATTGATTTTTGAAATCGAAGGTATAGCTTCCAATATCGATGGGCTGATCGCCGTAGGGAGTGTCAGCTTTTACCCTGTTCATAACAGCGCGTATCCTGCAAAGAAGCTCATCCTCATCGAACGGCTTTGTAATGTAATCGTCGGCACCCAACTCGTAACCTTTTAATTTATCGGCTTTTAGCGACCGGGCAGTTAAAAATATCACCGGCATGCCGGGATGTGATTTTCGTACTTTTCCGGCCAGCGTAAAACCATCCACTTTGGGCAACATTACATCGAAAATGCAAAGATCGTAACTGTTGAGGTTTAAATTGGTGAGGGCTGCATCTCCATCGCGGCTTAATTTAACCGACATACCACTGCTTTCGAGAAACTCAACCAGAAGAAACCCAAGGTTCAAATCATCTTCGGCCAGCAATATCTGCACTTTATTTTCCATGGTCTGCATCAACTAAACATCATCATTCGTTTGCAAATTGCTTCCATCATTCAGCTTCGGATTTGTTTTCTGCCAGTGGCAATGCAATGCGAAAGGTACTGCCTTTGCCCGGTTCACTTCGCACCGAAACCTCACCCCCGTGCGCTTCGGTTACGCGCTTCACATACGACAATCCTATTCCAAAACCCTTAATGTTGTGCACATCGCCGGTAGGCACCCTGAAATATTTATCGAACAGATACCGGTGGTAGCGTGCAGGAATTCCAATGCCATTGTCTTCTACTTCCACCACCGTCTGATTGAGGCGGTTGGATAGGCGGACCACCAACTCAGGTTTTTCGCCCGAATAGTTGATGGCGTTGGTGAGCAGGTTAACGATAACATTCACCATATGGGTGGTGTCTGCAAAAACAGCATCCCGTTGGGTAGTATCTACCACTTCAATTGTACCACTACTCGTTTCCAATTGCATTTGCACGGTATCAATCGCCTCTTCAACCAATCGGCGCATTCCAACCACCGACCGCCGGTATTCAAATTCGTCCCACTCTACCGCAGCCATGTCGAGCAATCCCTCCACCTGTCGTTTTAATTTCTGATTTTCCCTAACAATTACGTCCACATAGGCTTCAACCTTGGTGGAATCGGCGATATCGTTGCTTTTGCGGATCATTCCTGCAGCCAAAGCAATGGTTGAAATAGGGGTTTTGAATTCGTGTGTAATGTTGTTGATTAACTCCCGCGTATGCCCCGACAGGGTAAGTTCGCTTCGGTAAAGTCGCACCAACTGAACTATGGAAACAATCGCCAACAAAAGCAGAATAACCGAGGCACCCAACATCGAGAAGATGCGGTGTGGAAAGAACCGACCTCTGAACGGAGTTTGTAAAACCAGCTCATATCCGTTAACCTCCATAATCTCGCGCAAGCTTTGAGAATAGTAAAGTGCCGGACCAGTTGATGCAGGCATCTTATAACTCACCGTATCGAACTTATCGCGGGTGATGAAGAGATCAAAATCGAGCTCCAGACCATACATGGCCAGCTCCTCTTTTACCGATTTCTGAAGCATATCCCAGACTCCATGCGACAGCAACTGCTCGTCGAGTCGTGTAGTGTCGCAGGTAACGCAGTTGCGCAAAACATCGCAGGTAGACTTATCGGAATTCAGCAGGGCAATCGACTTATCGAGCGCAAGCGCCACACTCTTCTCAAATACCTTCTCTTGAAAACTGATGGTATACAATATCCATTTTACCTGCAAGAAGAGCAGCAGAGTAAGCAAACCAAGGGTGAGCCAAAAAAGGTAGTTGCGCAAAGAGTATTTCATACACCAAAGAGCAGCAAAAGCCAGAATAATAGTCAAACGACCGCCAAGTATACAAACTTTATTCTGAATCTCCTATTACCACAGCGGGCAATAATATTTCAAAATATTCATTTTCAATCTATTACAATGGCGCAAAAATTACTCACTAAAAAGATCTGATTATCTATTTTAACAAGTATTTAACATCCCGCTAACATTTATTTGGAATCATTCCAGATATCTTTGACGAGTTGGTTCAAATTCGAATGTATCGGTGTTGGAATTGCCGCATTGAATCGTTTCGCTGGCAAACATCCGGAGACCATGCAAGCGGGTGGCACCTATTCGAAGAAGAATCTTAAAGAGGTAAAAGTCTAAAAACTAAATTGCAAATATTCAAATTTAAAACTTAAAATCATGAAAAAATTCGTAGCTCTTTTCGCTCTGGTTGTCTTCTTTGTATCGGCCGGCGCGAACGTTGTCCTGGACACCGAAAAAGAAAAAGGCGCTGAAAAGAAAGCCGCCGTAAAAACCGAAGTTAAAGGTGCTGCCTGTGGCGAAACCACCGAGGTTAAAGCCGAAACCAAAGGCGCTGCCTGCGGAACTGCAACTGAATCAAAAGCAGAAGCTGCCAAAGATAAAGCAGAAGCAGAAAA
>CAYGIQ010000070.1:0-13839 GCA_964349885.1 uncultured Prolixibacteraceae bacterium
ATGTTGTTAACCAGGAAATGGACTCAATTGTACCAAACATTGTGATTGGAATCCTAGCCGGATTCGTTGCTTGGGGGCGTATTCGTGCTGCAAAAATTGAAAGCAACTGAAGGTGTTCATGAATGCTGCTGTTTGCTTTTTTAACTTTGTTAATGAACGTTGGCAAACCTGATGGAGAGAGATAGAGACCAGTTAGGTTTTAAGTACCTTTTTAAACTTTTTGGTTTGCAGCAACTCTATAAAATAAAAGATGTTTTACAACGATCGCTGTTTGTGAAAAACAATTTTTTGAAAGTTTTGGGACCCGGTATCATTATGGCGGGCGCTGCCGTGGGGGTGTCGCATTTGGTGCAATCTACCCGCGCCGGAGCTGCTTACGGCTTTGGTCTCATAGCGTTGGTTTTGCTCATCAACCTGCTCAAATATCCCTTTTTTGAATTTGGTCCGCGTTACGCCATTGCCACCGGCGAAAGTCTGATTCACGGATACCGAAGAACCGGCAAATGGGCCGTAGTTCTCTTTTTGATACTCACCCTCGGTACCATGTTTTCGATTCTGGCAGCGGTCTCAACAGTGACCATTGGTATTCTCAGCTCCATTTTCCCCAACTTGCTCAGCTTCAGTGCTTGGACCATACTGCTGTTTGGCCTTTGTGTAGCCATTATTACTGTAGGTCGGTACAACGCGCTGGACAAGGCAATGAAGGTAATTATAGTTTTGCTTACGCTTTCGACGCTTGCGGCATTGGCTGCAGCTGCATGGAAGGGCTATAACCCGCAACCTCAATTTTCTGCTGCCATAAGCTGGTCGGCCACCGATATCGCCTTTATCATTGCACTTGCCGGATGGATGCCCAGTGCCATTGATTTATCGGTGTGGCATTCGCTCTGGACGCTGGCCAAAATAAAACAAACCAGCTATACCCCCACCTTAAGGGAGGCATTGACCGACTTTAACATCGGATACCTTGGCACCGTGGTGATTGCCCTTGCGTTTCTCCTATTGGGGGCATATACCATGTATGGCTCCGGGATAACCTTTTCGCAGAATGGAACCGAATTTGCCACCCAATTGTTTGAACTCTACACCAAGCATATAGGTCCATGGGCCTATCCGCTGATTGCCCTTGCAGCAGCTACTACCATGTTCAGCACAACGCTCACCGTAATCGATGCCTACAGCAGGGTTATGCAGCCCGTAACCTTGATGCTGGTCCCACAACTCGATCAACATAGAAGTATTAAATACCTCCGCATTTTTTGGACAACGGTGGTCATTGTAGGAGCGTTCCTAGTTATGACCTCTTTTGCAAACGAGATGCGTCTTCTGGTTGATATAGCCACCACCCTATCGTTTATTACGGCTCCCATTCTAGGTTATCTTAACTACAGAGCCGTAACCGGCAGCCATGTGCCTGAAAGCTTTAGGCCCGGCAAATGGCTCAGAGCCCTGAGCATATCAGGCTTGATTATTCTGACCGCATTTGCCCTCTATTTCATATACACCCGAATAGGGTAAACCAACCATGATTCAAACATAAGTTGCATGCAAGAACAAGAGACTATGTAAATTTTTTTAGCTGAAAGAGAGACCATGAAGATACTTATTGCCGAAGACCATAACCTGATAAGAGCTGCACTTAGAAATCTTCTTTCCAGTCAGTTCGATTCAGTGGAGATTGAGGAAGCCACCAATGGGCTTGAAGCTGTCGAGAAAGCCAAAACTTTTGACCCCGATCTGGTGATTCTCGATTACGAAATGCCCCAATACAATGGGATTTATGCCGCCCGCACGATTAGCAAAGATCTTCCCGAAATGCCCATTCTTATATTAACAATGCATTCAGGTCGGTCTGAAATCTTAGCATCTCTGCAAGCCGGAGCAAAAGGGTTTTTGCCGAAAGAGGTAGAAACCGAAGAACTTACTGATGCAATAAACGCTCTTTTGGCAGGATGCCAATGGTTTAAGGGAAAGGTGGGTGAAGTGGTTTCTGAATATGAAGTGGCCGAAAAATCGGTGCGCATTAAGCAGAATGTTGGCGGGTTGTCGGGCCGACAAATCGAAGTCATAGCGCTTATTGTAAGAGGATTGACCAACGAAGAGATCTCAGATAAGCTCCACATAAGCATTCGCACGGTAGAGCTGCACAAATGGAGAATCTATCAAAAACTTAGGCTCAAAAAAGTATCCGACCTTATCCTATATGTTATCAAAAACAATATCCTCGACAGTGAACTTGGCGATGATATAGACCCCAACACACTCAACTGATGCAACAAAAGATGGGCTTCATAAAAATCATAAATGTGTGAAAATGAAATATTTTTACGTATTGTTTGTTCAATTCTTTTTTATGAACTTTACATCGACAAAGCAATCGGGTGGGTATTTAATTGCTGACCCACCTTTTCAGAATCTATCATAGATTGTATGCCCTCATTTAGCAACCCTGTTGGAAATATGACCCAAAAGAAATCCACGATGAGGATTGTGCCAAAGCTTGTGTCCACGACGGATGGCGTTCCTGTGCTGTCGTTGCTGAACAAATCTGCTGGCTTTTTGATCAACCTTCATCTTACCGCTTACACCGATAATGGCAACCAATATCTGTACGAGGTTCCATTCTTGCCCCCCGGTAAGCTGCAGATGGTGAACCTCAAGCTCGACAAGTACAGTCCGCTGCCAGCCTTTTCAGGAATGCTTACCAAAATAGTGATACGGAACCAACGCGATGAATTCGTATTTCATCTGAAGAATCAAAAATTTATTCCAAATACTGGCCGGGCAAAATCGCCTGAATGATGCTATTTTGCAGTTTACAATGCCGTAATTTTATCGGCAAACCAACATGCTGCTTTTGTTCATTTATATCAAATTTCATTACCATCATTGTTTCCGCAATGCGAGGGCTGTCTCCCTGGAGACAGCCCTCTTTTTTTGCCATACCGAACAGCAAAACTTGGCTGCCATTTTTCCTAAAATTTTGCAAACCGACTTAATACCAAACCATCAAAGGCCCACAATCTAAAGCTCCATCAAGCAACCCTTTGTTTTATCCTTAACCATCGCCAATTGACCAGCACCTTGCTGTTGGTGTTGATAACCTACTTCGGATCAGTGAAACAGGTCATTGCACATCAAAACGGGTTGTCGAGTACCAGTGGCGCAGTTTGTGTCGAGGATAGCACCACAATACGGTGATCGGTGGTTACAAAGAAAGCACGGGTAGAGGCCGCTACGAGTTTGCAACCATAGCCCGACATCTCCTGCATCGGCTGTACCTGCTGCGGCATACCGGTAACGCCGCTGAACCAGGTTTGTAAAACCGACCCATCGGGCATTACAAAAATGGGGGCAAAGTAAGTTTCGGAACCTGCTGTCATACTTTTGGGCGTTACCACTCCTGGCACCAAACCATCGGTTAGATGGCCCCAACTGAAAACGGTAGCATTGGCCCGGGTCGCCACATTGCAATTACCACCTGCCGCAATTTTGGTATGTCCCGTTTCAGACGAAAGCAAGGTTGGCACCTTGTAAACTTCATTATCTTGTGCGCTAATGGTTCCCCACTGATAAATTAGTCCGGATGTGGTTAGGGCCAACATCTGGCTGGTGCCACCCGACAATTGGCTCACCTGTTGATTAAACCCGGCCACTTTAAACGGCAACTCCCGGTGGTTCTTGATGGTAGAATCTCCTAGGGCATATTGATGGTTATATCCCCAGGTCCACAATCCACCATTGCTGTCGGTTGCAGCATAAAATGGAAAGTTGTCACCTCCGGTGGCCACGTGGGTAATTTTTGCCGAGCCAAAAGCATTGGAGTAGGGAAAAACCACTGCAGAATCGGCAATTTCAGCAATAAGGTTGAAGTCCCAGACAAAAAGCCGCCCATCCTTGTCGAGCGCGATGCATTCGTACACCGTGGGCATAATATTAACCGGCCCAGCCGATATTTCAACAATATCTTTAAGTCCACGAACCTTCGACTTCTTGATGGCAGGACCATACGTAAAGCTCAAATAGACGCAAAATACCTCCCCCTTACCCGTAAGGTAGATGGCATAGTTCGAATGGGCAGAAATGGCCGCTATGGTCTCACTGCCCGAAGGCTCATCTTCAGAATCCGGATCCTCAACTGGTTTTAACAGATCGCATGAAAATATAAATGCTAGCAGAATCAGCATAGTGCTGAATTTCGATACATTGCCGTAAAGTTGCATACAGCATAGATTTTAACCTACTAAAAAATCGGGAGGTAAATTACCTTCGGGTTGCACTACAACCCGATAGGAAATCGGAAATTAGTCAGCCGAAGCCTGGGAAGAAACCACCATTCCCCCGACATACAAGGGGGGAATTTCACTACCAAAGTTACATCAATTTTCGTGCATCAGACATGTGAATCCTGAATTTTTTCTAAAACGGAAGCAGGTTAAATCTACATGTCTTAAAGGCCTATGCTAATCGGTGGCGAGCACCAGTTTTCCCTTTACGCGGCCGGTTTCGATACGGTGGTGTGCCACCGCCCCCTCCGAAAGTGGATAAACTTGTTCCACCACCGACTGGAGTTGGCCCTGCCGCATCATTTCGGAGAGAATTTCCAGATCGGCTCCCGAAGGACGGGCCAATATGGCTCTAGACGAGTGGCCTTTTATCCGGGCCAGCAGATGGCTTACATATACCCCAGGGGAGGGGATGGTGGAGATATAAGTCGCCCCCGCTTTGAGTATTTTGATGGAACGGTAATACGACAGTGCGGCCACCGCATCGAAAACAATATCGAAACTGAGTCCGGTAGAATCAATAGCGGTGGAGGTATAATCAATCACCTCCTCGGCACCCAACCGGCGCACCCATTCAACGTTAGATCCACTGCAAACCGCTGTAACGCGAGCACCCAAGTTTCTGGCAATCTGAACCGCCAGATGGCCAACGCCCCCCGATGCCCCATACACCAAAACCTCCATTCCTTTCTGAATTTTGCCCAGATCGCGCAGCGCCTGCAAAACGGTCAGGCCTGCAAGGGGCACTGCGGAGGCCTCGGTAAAAGAGACCGCTTCGGGAAATGCGGCCACAAACTCCTCGCGAATGGAAACATACTGAGCATATCCGCCACCTTTGAAGTCGAGCATGGCAAACACACGATCGCCGGCCTTAAACTTACTTCCCATCGGAGCCTTTTCGACCACGCCAGCTACATCGCCACCCAAAATTTTGGGAAATTTAAAACCCGAAACGAACCAAATGGAGCCATTCCTGATTTTGTAATCTACTGGATTAATCGCTGCGGCATAAATCCGCACCAGAAGATTCTCCTTATCGGCAACCGGAATAGGAACCCACTCCGATGTGAGTACCTCAGGTTTTCCGTAGCGGTGTATTCGAAGTGCCTGCATCATAATTTAGCGATTGTAATGGATGGTTATACAACGCACACCCAACAAAATTGTTCCGGCGCCATGTTGTATAATCGTTAAGAAACCAAAAGTTTAGCGCTAACCCTCCGGCGGGTGGTTATCTTTGCGTAAACCAACATCAACTCTATGAAACGCAGGGTTTCGCTAAGCAAAGACCAGATCAGGATTCTGCTGCTCGAAGGTTTACACAACTCGGCTGTTAGCTGCTTTAAAGAGGCCGGATACCACAACATCGAATACCTGAACACCGCACTCGATGAACAGGAGCTGCTCGAAAAACTTAAAGATGTTCATATTGTCGGCATCAGGTCGCGCACCCAGCTTACTCCATCGGTACTCGAGAAGGCAAGCAAACTTTTCGCCATCGGATGTTTTAGCATTGGCACCAACCAAGTAGACACCCAAGCAGCCAAGTTAAGAGGAATTCCCGTTTTCAATGCCCCCTTTTCGAACACCCGCTCCGTAGCCGAGTTGGTAATTGCCGAAACCATTATGCTGTTGCGGGAGATCCCTTCGAAAAACGCTGCGGCCCATCGCGGTGAATGGCTTAAATCGGCAGGTCAATCGTACGAGGTACGCGACAAAAATCTGGGAATAGTGGGCTATGGACATATTGGCTCGCAGGTTTCGGTGCTGGCCGAGGCAATGGGGATGAATGTTTTCTATTTCGACATTGAGAAAAAACTGAGCTTGGGTAAAGCTGTGGCTTGCTCCTCGCTAAACGAACTTCTGGCAGTTTCTGATGCGGTAACCCTTCATGTGCCTGAAACCGATGTAACCCGAAATCTGATTTCGGCAAACGAACTGGAGATTATGAAACAAGGATCGGTTCTGATAAATGCCTCCAGAGGATCGGTGGCCGATTATCAGGCGGTGGCCGGGGCATTGAAAAGTGGAAAGCTGGCAGGCGTGGCAGCCGATGTATTCCCGGTAGAGCCCTCCTCCAACCATGAGCCATTCGAATCGGTACTTCAATCGTTCGACAATGCCATACTTACACCCCATATTGGCGGAAGCACCCGTGAGGCTCAAGAAAAAATAGGAACCGAAGTCGCCGAAAAACTGATCAAATACAGCGACAACGGCTCTACGATCGGGGCAGTAAACTTTCCCCAAATCTCACTGGCACCCAATGTCGAGAAACAGCGTTTTCTACACATCCATAAAAATATGCCCGGGATGCTGAATGAGGTCAACCGTATTTTCACCAACAAAGCCATCAACATAGCGGCTGCCTATCTGCAAACCGATGGCGACATAGGATATGTTATTATTGACACTGAGAGTGAACCAGGAGTGGAAATTCTGAAGGAACTCAAAACAATTTCGCAAACAATAAGAGCAAGAATGCTGTTTTAGGCACGGATTCTGTGTTGGAATCTGCTCAATGAATAGAATGAGATACCTGAGCGGAGTAAAATTCAGTTGGTTGCTGCTCTTTTTACTCCCCACCTTTACCCTGTTGGCTTCCGAAGAGGTTCCCAACCGCTCCGTTTTTACGGTCAGCGGCTACGTTAGCGATGCCTCTTCGGGCGAAATATTGATTGGCGCATCGGTAGCAGTGGTTAACTCCCTTACGGGTACCTTGACGAATCCATACGGTTATTACTCCCTTCGAGTTCAGGAAGGAGCCGTTAAGCTTGGGGTTTCCTACCTGGGTTACGACCGGCAAACCATTGAATTCAAACTTACCCGCGACACCATCATTCAGGTTGCGATGGCTCCGGCCGGACAAGTGATTGGAGAGGTTGTGGTGGTAGGCGAGCGTTTCAACGACAATCTTTTGAAACCGCAGATGGGCGTTACACGACTCAACATTCAGAACATACGACAGATTCCAGCCTTTCTGGGAGAGGTCGATATTATCAAAGCCATCCAACTGCTGCCTGGGGTTCAGGCTACTTCCGAAGGGGGATCGGGCTTTAGCGTTAGAGGTGGCAGCCCAGATCAGAACTTGATTTTGCTCGATGAAGCCAATGTGTACAACCCCTCTCACTTGCTGGGCTTTTTCTCGGTATTCAACAACGATGCAGTAAAAAGCGTCGAGTTGAGCAAAGGCGACATCCCTGCCGAATTTGGAGGAAGACTCTCATCGGTAGTCGACGTTCGGATGAACGATGGGAACCTGCAAAAATTTGCAGCTCAGGGCGGCATTGGAACCATCTCTTCGCGCCTAACTTTAGAGGGACCCCTGCAGCGCAACCGTTCGTCGTTTATGTTATCAGGACGGCGCACCTATGCCGATCTCTTTTTACAATTTGCCAAAGATGAGGAGTTGCGCAACAATGCACTTTATTTTTACGATTTTAATGGAAAAGCGAACTTTGTAATCAACGACCGAAACAGGATTTTCCTGTCGGGTTACCTGGGCGACGATATATTCCGAAACGACAATTTTCGTGTAGGCTGGGGCAACCAAACGGCCACACTGCGTTGGAACCACCTTTTTGGTCCCAACCTTTTCTCCAATTTTTCGGCTCTCTCGTCGCGCTTCGACTACACTTTGGGGATTCCCCCTCAGCAGGAAAATGCCTTCGATTGGAGTTCAAGAATGCAGGATTTAACCCTCAAGACCGATTTTACATGGTATGCCCGAACGGGTCATACTTTGCGGTTTGGCGCTATAGGCACCCTACACCAATTTAACCCGGGCAGTGTTATACCCACGGGGACCGAATCGCCATGGACTACCATCCAAGTGCCGCAACAGCAAGCCCTTCAAGAAGGAGTCTACCTGAGTCACGAGTGGAACATAACCCCCCGACTGGTGGTAAAATATGGATTACGGGTAAGCAGATTCAGCAATTTGGGGGAGGCAACTCAATACCAATTCGACGAAAACTACGCCATTACCGACTCAACCTACCATGAAAAAAATGAGGTATTTAACCGCTATATTGCAGCCGAGCCGCGCTTCAGCATGGCATGGCAGATAAAACCCAGCACCTCGCTGAAGGCAGCCTACAACCGCAATGTTCAGTATGTACATCTGGCCCGCAATTCAACCGCCGGAACGCCCCTCGATATTTGGTTTCCCTCTTCACCACACGTGAAACCCCAACTCGGCGACCAATGGTCGGCCGGAATATTTCACAATGTGCCATTGTACCGCATTGAGACCTCCCTTGAAGGATTTTACAAGCTCAACCAAAACGCAATCGACTTCCGCGATCATGCCGAGTTGCTGCTCAACGACAACCTCGAAGGGGAATTGCGTTTCGGAAAAGCATGGTCATACGGCATCGAGGCGCTGGTAAGGCTCACAGAAGGTAAGCTAAACGGTTGGCTGAGCTATACCTGGTCGCGGACTTTCAGGGAGATAGGCACCATCAACGAAGGCAACCGCTATCCAGCAAGCTACGACCGGCCGCACGATGTGTCGATAGTTTTGAACTACAGCCTCGGTCGGCGTATTGTGGCTGGTGCCAATTGGGTGTATGCGACAGGCTCGCCTATTACATTTCCTACCGGAAGGTTCACCATTGGCAACTTTGTAGTTCCGGTATACTCCGACCGGAATGCCTACCGGCTTCCCGATTACCACCGCCTAGATCTGTCGGTTACCCTGAAGGGAAAGGGAGTGAAGGAGCGGAGAATAAACGGTGAGTGGAATTTCTCGGTGTACAACGCCTATGGAAGAAAAAATCCGTGGGTGATCAATTTCGTTCAGGAAGAAAACAATCCCAACCGCACCTATGCCGAAATGACCTACTTGTTCGGGATCCTTCCAGCCGTAACCTATAACTTTAAGTTTTAACCCCATGCGTATCCGAAACTTCTGCATTACGCTGATAGCCGGGGCTGCCCTCTGGAGCTCCTGCACCGAGCAGATTGAACTGGAACTCGACAGCAGCTTTACTAGGCTGGTAATCGATGGAGGGGTTACCAATCAGCGTGGGAACCACATGGTTAGGCTTACAACCACCACCGACTATTTTTTTACCCAAGAGCCGCCCGCAGTGAAGGGTGCACGCATCTTATTGCAGACCAGTACGCGCGATATTCTGCTTGCTGAATTTGACAATCTACCCGGTTACTACCTTATGCCTGAGCCCTACAGGGGGATACCCGGCAGCAATTATACGCTGAAAATCGAATTAAAAGAAGCCATTGGAGGATCGGTATATTATAGCGCTGAAGCCCACCTGCCGGAAACCGACTTCAGGCTCGATTCGATACGAATTGAATACAACGACCGTTTTGATTTTTGGTTGGTATCGGTGTACGCCCAGGATCCTCCCTCAACCGACTTCTACAAATTCGACACCTATGTGAATGCAATCGATGGGCAAAGCCCCCTATCGAGAACTGTTGCTACCCCCGACCGGTTTTTTAACGGTCAAAACACCAATGGATTTAACATCGCATTTTTCGATGGAAATCTGGTCAAGCCCGGCGACACCATAACAACGGTTATGTCGGCACTTACCGCCGATTACTTCAATTTCATTTCGGAACTCAGAAGCGAATCAGGTTTCAGCAACCCGCTTTTCTCAGGTCCGCCGGCCAATGTGCGGTCGAACTTAAACCCCGGCGGACTTGGTTACTTTTATGCCCGAAAGGCACAGGAGACACAACGTATTGTTCCCGAATCGGGCCGTTGATCACCGCAAAGGGAATGAAAATTGATTTATGCATCATTATGCACAGGGAGCGCCTGCCCGACCCCAGCTGCCCAAAACAATTTTTTGGCACAAGAAGCCAAGCGGTATCCCCGAACTAAACCAGCAGTAAGGTTGATTAATCGTACCACTCATAGCGGTAATCGAGGGTATAGTGCTGACTTCCGGCAACTCTGCCGCCGCTGTTTACAAAGACCAGACTGTGCACTGGATTGCCGGTAGAGTCGTAATGATGGGTAACTACCACTACCTGCTCTCCCTGATCGTTGGTCTCGGTATATCCGAGATTGTGGCCCTGGTCATCGTAGGCATAATCCTTCACCTTTTTGGTGCGCCCTTGCTCTTCGATGGTCTGAAGCAGTTTGCCGTCCTCTCTCTCGGTGAAATAGGTTGTCTCCAATAAATTGTCGTCGTCGTCGTAAATCCGCTCTGCAATGCGGCGCCCGGCCACATCGTACTCCACCCTGAGACGGAAGAACTCCCCTGTCTCCTCATTCTCGTGCTGATGCATTATCATCTTACCCCCGGTTGTATACTCGAACTGTTCCATTAAAACCCGTTCCCCGTCGGCATCAACAACCTCGTGCTCTGTGAGATATTCTCCACTGTAGCGAAAATGCTCTACCGCTTCAGGCTCACCCTCCTCATTGCGGGTTACCTTTTCCACCAACTGGCTTAACTGATTGTAACGATAAGTGGTTGCATCGACGCTGCCATCGAGATAGTGCGTCTGCTCTACCATCAGCGTACCGTTGGTGTCGTATTCAAAACTTTTCTCTCCGGCACCCTCTTCCTCTTCCGAAAAATGTACCTGCCTAATCACCCGTCCTGCATCGTCGTAGCCCAGAATGGTCTTCTCGGTTACTCCGCCTTCGGATGAGAAAGAGATTTGAAGGGTTGGTCTTCCGGATTTGTCGTACTCAGTGGTCGCCGACAAGTAGGGAACGGTTTCCTTTTGCCCCTGAGCAATGCCCAGCGACACAAGGTCGGTACGGTAAACGTGGGCTGATTTTTTAATAGACATAGGTGAAAAATGGTTATAATTTCAAAAATTGAGATATACGGGTTAAAGCACCGAAATGAGTACTCCTACAATACCGGTAATGGCTAGAAGATAGACCAGCCGCGCAGGCATTACTCCGTTTTGTTCGGCTGCCTTTCCGAAGATTCCAAAAACAAGAGGATGTACAAGAAATGGCATGGCAAACACAAAGGCAATCATGAGCGAAGCCTGTTCTCCAAACATACCTCCCTGTATGGCTGCAAAGAGTCCGAAGTGCGACAAAGCAGAGGAGTTGGCCATAACAGCATCGTCGAGACCCATTCCTGAAAGACTCAGAAAAATCAATCCGCCAAATACAGCCACCAACTGCCACCCGAGCGAAAACAACATCAGGCCTTTAATCTCCTTTCCGTCGTTTCCATTAGCCTTTCGCAGTCGCTTTAGGGCGTAAAGCGTAAGTGCCAGTCCTGTTGCCAATACCAGTATGGAAAAGGAATAGATGAGCTGATTGTTAACCGCACTGGCAGCCAGTATGGAAAATACGAAGAGGTGGCCGATAAAGGGGATATTGATCATGATGGGTGCACGCACAGCAGCTTCAGGTCCTAAATCTCCGGCGGTACAGGCACCGGTAATTCCTGAGTGCGACAGAGAGCCGGCCATGCCGGGTGCCAGATTGCGAATGTGGTTGGCCTTGGCAACAGCAATGAGCAACGCAAGTCCTCCGAACATCCAGAAAAGCTGTCCAAAAAACCCGAACAACAGTACATCGGTCATGCCGCTTAATTGAAATGCCTCGGCAATACGCGAACCACCTACCATAAAGTTGGCCGCGAGTACTACAGGTATTCCGGCAAACAGCAGGGCTCTGATGGTTGGCCCATATTTCCAGCGCACCATTACCATTCCAAGAGATACAGAGAGGACCATGGCAAATAAGATTTCAGGCAGAGCAATCACCGGCTTGACCCATTGTGAAATGTGCCATGCAGCAACCAATAAGGCGATAATTACAGACGTTTCAATGATTCCCTTCCGAATGTAAACCGCCTTGTTGGCAATTTTTGCGCGATGGTCGATAAAAATAATGGAAGCTACCACCCCCAAATATCCAAGCAAGGGATAAAATCTGTCGAGGGCATCGCCGGCGTTGTGTCCGGTGAGCATCCGCTTTAACGACTCAATGCCTATGAGAATAAAGAAGGCACGAATGAGAAACATGAATTGAGTGGCCCTGGTGCCAAGAAAAAGTTCCTCTGACGAAGGTACCACGATATCGATCGGGTCAATTTTTTTGTTCTTCATGAGCTTTCGGATCTCCTGACCGCCCACGAAGAAGGAAGCCATAAGTGCCGTAATTGTTACCCTGCTGCCAAGCTCCATTATGGGAAATTCGGGCAGTCCGGGTGTTGCAAGGCCAGTGTTTACCATTATATAGCCCATGGTCAGACCAAAAATCACTATGATAAGAATGGGCGAATAGCGGGTGCCTGCCACAATAGTGCGCGAAACCAGCACCATGCTGATAACCATCAGAAAGGTGAGGAAGAACTGGTTCAAGATGTGAACAATGGGAAAGTGTTCGGTAAAAAGTTCCATGCTTCGGTTTTTATTGGTGCCTCTATCATTTGTGCCCGCCGGCCAACGAAACATACGCCATTGCAAAAATCCGGTTTCTAACAACGCCCCCCAACTGAAGGCTTCCAGTCTCTTAAACCTGCCGATTTTGGGTGGTGATACTGTTGGCCAATCCTCCAAAGATTGCTATGCCTGCCCCTTGCGAGCAGAGGGCTAAGTTACATTTTTCCGGCGCTTTTTTACTTTAAAATCAGCGCATGTAAATGCCATTTATGATTTGTTTAATGCAGAACATTTGCCGGCAATATCGCTATCTTTAGGCACATTGAAAAAGCTCTGCACATGGCCAAAAAGATTCTGGTTAAAAAACAGTCGGGCGAAAAGCAGCCCTTTTCGGCAAAGAAACTTACCGATTCGCTGCAAAGGGCAGGAACCCCGCCCGATATTGCACAGTGGGTGGTCGGAGAGATCATCCCAAAATTGCACGATGGAATCCCCACCAAGACCATCTACCGTATGGCCTTCGGACTGTTGCGGAGTAAAATGCGTGCATTGGCCGCTAGATATAGCATCAAGAGTGCCATTATGGAACTCGGGCCTACTGGATATCCGTTCGAAAAATTTGTTGGTGAAATCTTCAGGAAGCGCGGATTTTCGGCCGAAACGGGCATTACCCTGCAGGGAAAATGTGTGCAGCACGAGGTGGATGTTAAAGCCACCAAAAACCAACTAACGGTATTGGTTGAATGCAAATACCGCAACGACCCTTCGAAAATAAGTGGCGTACAGGTTCCTCTCTATGTTAACTCTCGGTTTCTCGACATTGTTGCCAAACTGAGGGAGACACATCCCAAATCGGCCCAGCATTTTGAGGGTTGGATAGTTACCAACACCCGATTCAGCAGCGATGCCGAAGCCTATGGCACCTGCGCCGGCCTGCATCTGGTTGGCTGGAATTTTCCGGAAAAGGAAAACCTGAGAGAGATGGTGGAGCGGTATGCACTATTTCCGGTTACGGCCCTCACATCTCTTACCAAAAAACAGAAGCAGCAGCTTTTGGAAAAAGGCATCATATTGACCAATCATTTGCTTCAGAAGCGCGAAGCACTCAAACCCTTACGAATCACCGCACGCAAAGAGCAGTCGATTATTGAAGAGGCCTCGGCCATTGCTGCCATTGGCAAAATTCTTTAGCCACACTTACAAAATGTGCATT
>CAYGIQ010000071.1:0-13681 GCA_964349885.1 uncultured Prolixibacteraceae bacterium
GCCAATTGTAAAGCTATTTTCATTCTCTTTTACTCTGGATTAACATTCTTTTGGTTGGCGTCAAATACTTGTTGGCCAACCATCAGTAAACAATAAGCTGTCGCAAAAACAAATTCACCAATGCATTTATTAGTGCTTGGTGTACGCATTGGATTTGCAATAAAGATGCCGGTACCGCAATAGATGTTCGACATATTTCAATGCCTGAATAATGGTACGAATATACAATTTTTTACACTAACCGGAAGCCCCTTGGACGCTGCTTTTCAACTATTTTTGATTCTGCGGAAACGCCGTCTGCGGAAAAAATTGTACACCAAACCAAAAAGCAGAATCAGTGTTGGAGGCAGTATGGTGTTGAGCCCCACCCAGAAGTTTTTGTTGTCGCGCAATACTACCTTATCAAGAAGCCTGAGTTTAATGGTTCGGTTGCGTAGCGACATCACGCCCAAATCGTCGTTGAGGTAGTGTACAGCATTGATGAAAAACTCCATATTCCCAAATGTCTGTTGCGAAACGCGGTCGTATCCAAGCGGAAGAATTTCGGGCTGACTGCCGGGATTATAACGCACTTTATTGGCAATAAGATTCCCATCCGAAAATACCATCATCTTGTTGAAAGTGCTGGAATTAAGTCTACTGCCAGTAGTGGTATAGTTCTGAAGCATTCTGTTCCTGAAGACCGATTGAAACTCTCCTTCCAAAAGCACTCCTGCAGGAATATCGGATTGGTTAAAAAGCTCGCGGGCAGGAGGTCTGTTAATCTGCTCGAGACTTATTGCAGCAGGTGTATTTACCGTTCGGGCATAGGGTGAGGAGCTTAGAATTATGGTTTTGGAAATATTGCCGGTTCCGGCTACTGTATCGACAGAGGAGACAAATTCGGCCTGAACCAGGTTCAAGTTACGTCCTACTTCATGATGGTCGGAGGGAGTGAGCAATGGCGAAAAATACCACGGCTGCGGAGTGAATTCCGGACGGTTGCCACTTAATGCGGTATTTACCAGAATCTGACTGCAAACAACATCCTGCATCAAATCGTGGTTGATTCGTACCCCATATTGAAACAGCTGGTCGGTAAGATTGAGCTCCCGGGGAAAGGCTAAGGTCATGAGGCCAACCGACAAAGAATCGAGACTTACCTCCACCGGATCGATGAACCACATGATTCTGCTTCCACGCATAACCATTTGATCAATAATGTATTTATCGGTTTCATCGAAAGCATTAATTGGATTTGCAATGATGATGATTCGGGGAGGCGTTTCCCGGGTGACCAATTCTTCGGCGGCCTCAAAACCTACCGTAAACCAAGTCTCAAGCGCGCGGGTAAAATCGAGTACTTCATAAGGGTCGAGTTCTCCATGGCCTTGTAAAAACAGAACTTCGGGTTTTGAGGTAGTAAGGAGTTGACGAACCGCAGAGGCAAGTTCAAACTCAATGCTTTCGACCGAGTGATTGAGATTTACTTCGGCACTGAATCCGGGGTTGTGTTTTAAAAAATGAACGCCTACCTCACGCCCGGCCTGTCTAACAATAGCCCCGGGAAAAAGCAACCGGGTTGTAGTGCCCTGTGCCGTAGTCTCCCGTACATCGGTAGGCCGGATCCCCTTTAAGGCCAATTCTTCGAAAAATTTGTTCCGGTTTTCGGCTGGTACTGATTCGTATGGATCGGTAACCGATATGCGAATGGGAGCATCTGCGTACCGGTTGAGGTCGTTGACTTTCTCAATTACAGCGCGTTGCAATTTCCGGAATCCCGGTTGCATTTCTCCATCCAGAAACAACTCCACGCTTATGGGTTCTTCGACCTTTTTCACCAAATCGATGGTTTGTTGTTGCAGCGAGTAGCGTTGATCGGCGGTTAAGTCTATGCGAAAACGTATGGAATCGGTTGTTGCATAGAGGCCAATCAGTCCAGCTCCCATGGTAAGCAACCATTTGCCCGTATTCCCCAATCGAAAGGTTAACTTTCTCACAATAACCGAAGTTAAAAGAAGAAAGAAAAGGGCAATGCCTATAAAATAGAGAATGTCGCGCAAGTCGACCACTCCCCTGCTGATGGAGAGATAGTGCTCGTTGATACTGAGCCAAACTAGGAGCTTTGCCAAACCATAGGGAACCCCTGAGCCGGCTGCAAATTCAAAACCAATATAGAACAGAAACGAGGTGGCCATAGCCATAATGAAGGCGACGATCTGATTTTCGGAGGTTGCCGAACTGAACAATCCGATGGCAACATAGATTAGGGCAAGAAAAAAGAGTCCCCCAAATGCTCCCACAATGCTTCCTGCATCGAGGTTACCAGGGGGATTTCCCAATTGCCAGATGGAGAAAAAGTAGATCAGCGTTGGCATCAGCGAAAACAAAACCAAGACAACGGCAGCCAGATATTTGGCAAAAATGAGCTGAAAGATGCCTATGGGCCGGGTAAGGAGCAATTCAAGGGTTCCGGACCGCTTCTCTTCCGAAAGCAGGCGCATGGTTATGGCCGGAACCAATATAAGGTATAGAAAGGGCGCCAGCGAGAAGAAGGGATCGAGGGTTGCATACCCACTTTCGAGAATGTTATAATTGCCGGGGAAAACCCATAAGAAGAGACTATTGCTGATCAAAAAGGCGAAAATGGCCAGGTATCCGGTCAGCGAACCAAAAAATTGTTTGAGCTCTTTACTGAAAAGCGTGTACATGCAGTTGGTATTTTACCCCCGCGGAGTGATTTTTAACAAATTGACCATATGCTCAGCAGCCCTTACGGCTGCCCCACCCTCGCCCATTCGTTCCTCTATTTCTTGATAGGCCAGCAACATCGATTCCCTGTGTTCAGCATCATGCAAAAGACGTTCTAGCTCGGGTCGCATTCTGCCGGCGGTCATTTCGTGCATAATAAACTCTCTGACCGCTTCCCGGTTTAGAATGAGGTTGGGCAATGATACATAAGAAACCTTCAGGAAAAAATATCGGAACAGTTGCGTCAATATTCTACTGCTCTTCATGCGGTACACCACAAGCTGAGGCACCTTCAGAAGAGCAGCCTCAAGGGTAGCTGTTCCTGAGGCTACCATGGCAGCTCTCGACTGGGCAAGTAAAGCATAGGTATTTCCAAATACAATTGGAATCTCTGAGGTAAAATTTCGGTATTCCGACTCAGGGACCGAAGGCGCACCAGAAATTACGACCTGAATACCTTTCATATCTTTTACAGTGACGAGCATTTCTGGTAATATCAACCTTATTTCCTGGACCCTGCTTCCGGGCAACAAGGCCACCAAATGGTTGCCACTGTCAGGCGAAACGAGGTTTATCTCACTTTCCTGAGAGACTGTCGATTCAGTGCGCACAGCATCAACAAGAGGATTGCCAATGTACTCAACATTAAGTCCATGTTGACTGAAGAAGTCTTTTTCAAAAGGCAATATGGAATAGACCTGGTGGGTAAAAGCCTTTAGTTTTTGAATGCGCCATGCCTTCCATGCCCAAAGTTTAGGTGCAATGTACCAGAAGACTCGAATGCCCAGAGCGTGTGCATATTCGGCGATTTTAAAATTAAATCCCGGGTAATCAATCAATACAACTACATCTGGTTTTTCACTGGAAATGTACCCTTTACAGTCGCGGAGATTACGGCTGATTTTCGATACATTGGCCACAACCTCAAAGAATCCCATAAAGGCCATTTCGCGGTAATGCCTGAGCAGAATCCCACCCTCGGCCTGCATCTGGTCTCCCCCGAAAAATCGAAAACCAGCTTCAGGGTCGGAAACTTTGAGTGCCCGCATTAGGGCTGCACCATGCAGATCGCCCGAGGCTTCGCCGGCAATGAGAAAATAGTTCACTTCAGATATTCAAAGATTACAAAAAGTATGGCAAAAGTAAAGGTTGCAACAACCACTCCCTTGGCTGCTTTTTCCATCTGGTACCTTATAAAGTAAAAAAAGAGGGCCAGATTGGCAAAACCACAAAGGCTTAAAATTTTAAAAGTTAAACCCAACCGCCAGAGTTGGGCAAAATATTCGGAAAGCGGAACAGCATTATACCGTACAAAATAGATGGCCAAAAAAACCATCATTGGTACAGCAACACCCACCAGCACTCCTGTTAGCATTTTATCATATTTTTTGCGACGTCCTTTGCCCATCAGAACTTCCAACTTTTAAGCAATTCGATGGTTTCGTAATTGGTCATGTCAACTTTAACGGGAACAACCGATACGAAATTGTTGTCGAGCGCATATACGTCGGTGTCGCGGGCCTGCTCTTCAAAATTCTGAAAAGACCCTGAAAGCCAGAAATAGTTCCGGTTAAAGGGATCCGTGCGTTTGTCAAACTCCTCGATCCATTTACCGTTGGCCTGCCGACAAATTTTTATCCCTTTGGGGCTGCCGGTGGGGATGTTTACATTTAAACATGTAAATGGGGGAAGTCCGTTGTTAAGTACCGCTTGGAAGATTTTTGCTGCAAATATTTTGGCCCGCGAAAAGTCGGCTTCAGGACTGAAATCGAGCAGAGAAAATCCTATGGAGGGTATTCCATGCAGGCAGCCTTCAATAGCAGCTCCCATAGTACCGCTGTAAACGACACTTATGGAGGAATTTGCACCATGATTGATGCCCGAAACTACAAAGTCGGGGGTTCTTTCAAGCAAATGATTAAATCCAAGTTTTACACAATCGACGGGTGTACCACTGCACTTGTATACCAATATACCGGGGTCTTCAGACAGTTTTTGGGCCCGCAAAGGTTTATCGGTAGTGATGGCATTCGACATACCCGACATGGCAGATTCTGGAGCGATAACCACCACATCGCCAAAAAGTTGTACCACTTCTACCAACTCCCGAAGTCCCTTGGCATGAATTCCATCGTCGTTGGTAACGAATATAAGAGGTCTGTTGCTCATACGTTTTTTGTTTGCGATGCACAAATATAAGAGAATTATAGAGACAGCGATTGAAACAGAGGGTCGCTGTACAATCAAGACCTATAGCTGGGTTTACATGCAGCGAATATTGCATATAGCTCTGTTTTTCAGAACTATAAAGGATAAAAAAATGTTTTAAAAATATCAACACTTTGCAGAACATCCGACTGAATTAAACCATAAATTGCGCCGATTTTTAATTGTCAAAAATGCTGGTTCAACTCAGAAAATCCGATGCTACAGATCTGCCTGCCCTAGAGCTTATTGAAGAGATTTGTTTCCCTAAGTTTCAGCGAAGTACCAAGCGAAGTCTGCTCACTAGCTTATCAAGTAATACGCAGGAAGTATGGATGGCTGAAGTACGATCCATTGAGGGGTATGAACTTGCGGGAGCTTTAATTTTACACAAACATTCAAGGACCCTCAGGGTATATTCCATTGGCGTTTTGCCCAAATTTCAAGGTAAAGGGGTTGGGCAAAAATTACTCGATCATGCCTGCAGTCTGGCTATGGCTCAGGGGTATGAAAAGATTGTTTTGGAAGCGAGTGCTAACGATCCAAAACTGCTGGCTTGGTATCAGAAAAGCGGATTTGTGGTGAAGCATCAACTTCCTGGCTATTATTGCGAAGGAGAGGATGCAATTCGCTTGCAATTTACCGTATCGCGCACCAAACGCAACGATCCTATTTCTAACATAATAGTGGTTGATAACCCCGGCAAGTGGAATTTATCGGTCGAAGGGGTTCGGGTTGTCTCCGCCAAATCCTATCTGGCAGATGTTGAGTTTCAGACAGCTCGTAATTTGCGGGTTTTTAACCTCTGTAACTCCTACCGATATCAGAGTATTGGTTACTACGTATCGCTTTTGGCAGGAGCCAGGGCGCACAGGGCCATACCCAGTGTCACCACCATCAGAGATTTCAAAAATCTGGCAGTTATCCGCTCTATCGCTAACGATATCGATGAGTTAATTCAGAAATCGTTGGTTCGTGTCCGCGACCAGCGCTTTGAGTTGAACATCTATTTTGGACAAACGGTTGATCCCGCTTTGCGAAATTTAGGACACCAACTCTATCTTCTTTTTGAAACGCCACTGCTCAAAATCACCTTTAACAAATCGGACCGCTGGTTGGTAGAAAAGGTCCGTCCGGTAAAACTGGATTCGGTTGAACCGGCCTATGTGCAAAAAATAGCCAAATTCGCGAATGCCTATTTTGCCCGCAAGCGCTTTCAAAAGCCACGCTTAAAGCATTATAAATACGATTTGGCCATTCTGATCAATCCCACCGAAAGCAATCCTCCCTCCTGTCCTGCTGCCCTGCGCAAGTTTAAAAATGCAGCCAACAAAATCGGGTTTTATGTCGATTTTATAACCCGCGAAGACTATGGTAGTCTTGGAGAATACGATGCACTCTTCATAAGAGAGACCACCAGCGTAAACGATCACACATACCAATTTGCCCGAAGGGCTTATGCCGAAGGACTTGTGGTAATCGACGACCCATGGTCGATACTTCGCTGTTCGAACAAAATTTACCTTTATGAGCGGATGAAACAATACCGTATCGAAACCCCGCAAACAGAGGTGCTTTTTAAGACTGTTTTCAAGAAACGACAGCTGGCAGCTTTTAGGTATCCGGTTATTCTGAAACAGCCGGATAGTGCCTTCTCGCGTGGAGTTATTAAGGTATCGAACGCTGGAGAGATGGAGGCCGCCCTTGAGCAGCTTTTTAGAAAGTCAGAGCTTGTTATAGCCCAGGAGTTTATGCCTTCGGCTTTCGACTGGCGGATTGGTATGCTCGATCAAAAGCCACTTTTTGCCTGCAAATATTTTATGGCCAAGGACCACTGGCAAATATACAACTGGAACGAAAGCAACGACGACTCGCTGGGCGATGCGGAAACTGTCCCAGTAGAAAAAGTCCCAGAACAGGTTCTCAAAGTTGCCACACGGGCAGCGGGCCTCATGGGAGATGGTTTGTATGGCGTCGACCTCAAGGAGATCAATGGTAAGGTCTATGTGGTAGAAATCAACGACAATCCCAACATCGATTCAGGCATCGAAGATGCAGTGCTGGGAGAAAGCCTCTATGAACGATTTGCGCAATCGCTCTTTAACCGCATCGAACAATCTCGCAACAGCGAACGTCTTGTAGCCCTTGAAAAATAAAGATGGTATATCCTGTTTCAAACAGTGAAAATCATCGGTTTATGTCCTTCTGACCTGGGCGGTAAAAAAACAATGTAAAAATTGCACCGATTTTCTAATTTTGGATGCTGTTAAGTTTTATTTTCTACCACAAATGATTCAAGCTAGCGATCTTCGGTTTCATGAACTTACAAATGTTGTTAAGCTTTGAATTATTGAGATTTAATTACAAAAATGTCTGCTATGAAAAGAGTATTAACGCTTTTATTTGCTTCTGTTATGATATTTGAAACAGCTGCTCAATTGGATATCGACTACCAGTTACCGCCTGCCGAGATCCTTTCATTGGCCGATGCAGCAATGCCTCCATCCATTATGCTCAGCAGAAACGGAGAAAGAATTATGCTGATGCACCGCAATCGGTTTATTTCGATTGCCGAGCTTGCCGAACCTGAAATCAGGCTTGCAGGCCTTAGAATCAATCCGGCCATTAATGCCGCCAGCAGAGGCAACTACGCCTATTCCATCTCTACAATGAAGGTGGGCGAAACTACCGAAAGAACCATTGCCGGACTTCCGGAAAATGGAAAGCTTTCGGGCTTTTCGTGGTCGCCAGACCAGTCAAAGATGGCCTTTTCCAACACAGTTGAGAACGGCGTTGAGCTATGGGTTATTGATATCGCAAGTGAGCGGGCGAGCCGGCTAACCGGACCTGTATTAAACGGAAATTTAGGTTCTGCCTATGCATGGAATCCCAATAGCAAGGAGTTGCTTGTAAAGATGCTCCCCGCCGACAGAAAGCCACTCATCGACAAGGCTACTACCATACCTACCGGCCCTAAAGTTTCTGTTACAACAGGTACCGAGGCACAAAACCGTACCTACGCCGATTTACTCCAGGATAAAGCAGATGAGTTCAACTTCACCCAACTAGTGCGCGCTGAACTACGAAAAGTAAGGCTCGACGGCAGCAGTGAAATTTGGATGCCTGCCAACATTTACCGAAGTCTCAATTTTTCTCCCGATGGGAATTATCTTCTTATAACCACCATCCAAGAACCATACTCCTACTTGGTACCTTTTAACCGATTTCCATCTATAACCACTGTCTACAATGCCAGCGGCACCGAAGTGAAGGTGGTGGTAGAAAACCCGCTACTCGAAACCATGCCCAAGGGGACAATGGCTACTGTAAGTGGAATTAGAAGTGTGAACTGGCGAAATGATAAGCCTGCTTCTTTGGTTTATGTTGTTGCCCTCGACGAAGGGGATCCTGCTGTTGATGTGGAATACCGCGACGAAGTTTTTGAGCTTGTAGCTCCTTTCGCAGAGCCTCCGCGTACGCTGCTGAAAACGTTGAACCGTTATTCTGGAATTACTTGGGGAAATGACCAGGTGGCCATAGCATACGACCGATGGTTTAACAACCGGAATACGAAAACCTATCTCTTTTCGCCCGGCGACCAGACGAAAATGCCCGAAATTATTAACGATCGTAACTATCAGGACAACTACAGCGACCCCGGCAACTTTATGACAGTTGTAAGCCCCATGGGTGAGTATGTGCTTGCCATCAATGGCAATTACCTCTATTTAAATGGACCAGGGTATTCGGCAGAGGGTCCAAAAGCCTTTGTCGACCGATTCGATTTGCGTACCAGAAGGAGTGAACGCATGTGGCAAACCGATGGAAACAACAATTATGAACAGGTTATTTTTGCGCTCGACTTCCGGAAAGGGGATTTCATAACCAGTATCCAAACGCAAACAGATTTTCCCAATTATTACATACGCAACATAACGCGAAAGACAGCTCCCCGGCAAATTACTTTCTTTAAAAGTCCGTATGCCAATCTTAATCAGGTATATAAGGAGCTCATCACTTACAAGCGGTCTGACGGAGTAGATCTATCGGCTATTTTGTACCTGCCTCCTGGTTATGATCGCGAACGTAAAGAGAAACTTCCTATGCTAATGTGGGCCTATCCTAGGGAGTTTAAGGATGCAGCCAGTGCCGGTCAGATTACCACTTCGCCCCATCAGTTTACCTCCATCAACTATGGATCGCCCCTCTACTGGGTTATGCGGGGTTATGCCATACTCGACAATGCGGCCTTTCCGATTATTGGCGAGGGAGATGCTGAACCCAACGATACTTTTGTGGAGCAACTGGTTGCCAATGCCAGTGCGGCCATCGATGCAGTTGATGCCATGGGGTACATCGACCGAAACAGGGTAGCTGCCGGCGGACACTCTTATGGAGCCTTTATGACCGCCAATCTGCTTTCGCACAGCAACCTTTTTGCAGCCGGAATTGCCCGAAGCGGTGCATACAATAGAACGCTTACTCCTTTTGGATTTCAATCGGAAGAACGCAATTACTGGGAGGTTCCTGAAATTTACAACACCATGTCGCCATTTATGAATGCCCACAACAACAAGACCCCAATCTTGCTCATTCATGGAGAAGCAGACAACAACTCAGGTACCTTCCCCATACAAAGCGAGCGCTATTTTAATGCGCTCAAAGGTTTGGGAGGCACCGCACGGTTGGTGTTTTTGCCGCATGAAAGTCACGGGTATGCTGCCCGCGAATCGATTATGCATATGTTATGGGAAACCGACCAGTGGCTTGAAAAATACGTCAAGAATAGGCAATAGGTCGCTTTGTGGCAGTGCCGTTTTAAACACTGATTATTTTAACTTGTATGATCTTTTGTGCGTGAACCATCGAATCAATTGAATGAAGCACTTCCCTAGATTTCGTTTTTTGTTGATAAACCTAATTAGAGGCCTGATTTGGTTTTTAATTATTGGAGCCGCATACCTGCTCTTTATGGAGTTGGTGTATAAAAACAATCCGGAGGTTTGGCTGGAACGCTTGTACGATAAGCCCATTCAGATCTACTTTATCTATTTTATTTCGGAGTTCTTCTTTGGCATTATCCCGCCTGAATTTTTTATGATTTGGGCGCTTCATAAAGCCGATACCGCACACTATTTTCACAATGTTGCCTTTTTTGCCGGAGTTTCCTATGCTGCCGGGTATGCAATGTTTCTCATTGGGAAATTTCTGAACCGTCGGCTTTACTTTCGTTTTTTGCAGAAAAAATTATTCAGTCACCTATTGCCCCAAGTTAGGAAATATGGTGTATTCCTGATTGTGGTGGCTGCCCTGACTCCACTTCCCTATTCAGCAATTAGTCTGGTTGTAGGCTCCTCGGGCTACTCCACCCGAAATTACCTGATTGCAGCAACTTCGCGGCTGTTACGGTATGCCGTCTACGGTTACATCATCTATCAGACACACAATCTATAAATTGCGCACCACCTCACAACAACTGGTGCATTAAATTGTTAATTGGATTAACATGGTTAAATTTTTAAAACGGCGTTGGAATATTGAATCAAACCTGCAGTTTATTAGCATACTGCTGGTTTTTTCCATAACCGGTATGAGTACCCTGTGGGTAAGGAAAGGAGTTTGGTGGATGATGGATATTGAACCGTCAACATCGCTATGGATCAAGGTGGTTATGTATATTTTCATCATATTTCCGGCTTATCAGTTAATGCAGCTACTATTCGGCTTCATATTTGGTCAGTTCAAGTTCTTTTGGGAATTCGAGAAAAAAATGTTTCGAAGAATGGGACTGAATCATCTGAAGAAATACCTTCTGCTGGCTTCAGTAATTTTAATCCACTTAAACAGTACGGCTATGAGCAGCAAACACGAAATAATAACCCTAGGCGGTGGATGTTTCTGGTGTACCGAAGCAGTCTTTTTAAGGCTTAAAGGGGTCGAAAAGGTGGTTCCTGGATTTAGTGGGGGCCATATTAAAAATCCAGCCTATCGCGAAGTAATTACAGGACGTACAGGGCATGCCGAGGTAATCCAGATTACTTTCGATCCATCTGTAGTAACCTTGACAGAGATTTTGGAAGTGTTTTTCCTGACCCACGATCCTACTACCCTCAACCGGCAAGGCGCCGATGTAGGCACTCAATACCGATCGGCCATCTTCTTTCATTCAGAAGCTCAGAAGAAAGTCTCTTCCGACATTATTCAGCAGTTGAACAAACAAGGCGTTTACCCCGATCCTGTGGTTACCGAAGTGACACAATATTCCATTTTTTATCCGGCAGAGGACTATCATGTCAACTATTTCGAGCGAAACAAGAACCAACCTTACTGTCAGTTTGTGGTAGCTCCCAAAGTCGCCAAATTCGAACAGATATTTCGCGATAAAATTAAATAGCCTTCCTGCATGCCAAGATTGTTGTTTTTACTGTGGATTACAGGTTTACTGTTGTATTCCAACGCCACTTTTGCTCAGCGTGAATTTACAATGGTGGAGGGTGACTCTTTGGTTACCATGAAACGGTATGTATTTATGCTGCTCGAGACAGGAGCCAACCGCAATCAGGATTCTGTAAGTTCGGCTGAGATCCAACGCGGACACATGGAGCATATTGCCAAGCTTTCTGCCTCAGGAAAACTGGTAATGGCCGGACCATTCGAAGCTGCAGATCGCTATCGAGGTCTGTTTGTTTTTGATGTTGAAACTGTTGAGGAGGCCGAAGCGTTGGTTCAAACCGACCCGGCTGTAAGCAGCGGAAGGTTAACTCCCAAAACGTTTTATTGGTGGACTGCGCGTGGTAGCCGACTGCCATAGCACAACACATTGGTTTTTAAAGAAAAGAAACCTTTAACTGTTAAGCCAAATTACTTTTTGCTCCGATTTGTGCGATTGACCAATAATCTCTTTGTAGAGATCAGGCCGGCGTGCATTCCGGTAACGGTATCCTCCCGATTGAGTAAGTTTTTCCGGATTGAGTTGTGCTGTTACCACTTCGTTGCCCAACGAACGGCACTCGGTTAATACATCGCCAAAAGGGTCGAGAATCATGGAGCAACCATTCTTAAGCTGGTCATCGTCCATGCCAATCGGGTTGGCAAACAGGGCATAAATTCCATTGTCGTAGGCCCTCGAAGGCAGCCATTTCATTAGCCATGCCCTTCCTTTAAGTCCGTCGAATTCGATTCTGAGTGAAGTGGGATCGTTCTCACGGTTGTGCCACAATGCCGGATCGGCAAAACCTGCTCCCGGTCGTGTAGAAGGCGTCATCATAGTAACATGGGGCATAAAGATAACATCGGCCCCCAGCAAAGCAGTCGCCCGCACATTCTCGATAATGTTGTTGTCGTAGCATATTAATATACCACATTTCCATCCATACAGCTCAAAAACAGTATATCCATTGCCTGGCGAGAGATGTGGATTGATAAATGGGTGTAGCTTTCGGTATCGGGCCACCAAGCCATTCTCGTCGACACATACATAGGTCTTATAGAGTTTCTCGTTGTTCTCCTTTTCGAACAAACCAGCCAGTACTGCAATCTTATGTTTGCTGGCAATCTGCTGAAGATGATCGATACTCTCCCCCCCCGGAACCTCCTCTGCCATATCAAACATCTGATCGCGGCTTAAATTACGCGCAAATGTGTAACCGGTAACAGAACATTCATGAAACGCTACTACACGCGACCCCTGAGCAGCTGCTTCTTCCGAAAGTTGATCGATGACCGAAAGATTGTATGCTTTATCGCCACTACGATGTTCAAACTGTGCAACAGATACTTTCAATTTTTCCATAATCCGGAACGTATTGGTTAAAATAGACTCAGACAATCATTCAAATGTGCGATATAAAGCCATTAGATGATAGCTTCAAAATGAATATTCGAGGTAAATTATTGTATTTTTGTTTTCAAAATTAATTTTTTAACGCAGTCTTATGAAGAAAAATATTGTAATTGTGATGTTGGTCGCTTCAACGGCCATGTACTCGTGCAATAGCAACAGTAAAGGAGACGCTGGTGGCGAAAATCCCTTCTTTACAGAGTACAACACTCCCTTCCAGGTGCCCCCATTTGATCAAATTAAGCTTGAACACTTTTTGCCGGCCATTGATGAAGGTATTCGGCAACAGGAAGCCGAAATTCAAGCAATTGTTGACAATTCCGATGCACCTACTTTTGAAAATACCGTCCTGGCCTTCGACAATTCAGGAAATATGCTCTCCAAGGTAAACACGGTATTTGGCCCTCTTAATTCGGCTGTTACCAGTCCGGAAATGCAGGCTTTAGCGCGTGAAATGTCGCCCAAGCTTACCCGTCATCGCGACAATGTTTCGATGAATCCTATTCTCTTCCAAAAAATAAAGTCGGTGTATGAGAACCGTTCTTCCGCGGGACTTGATGAACAACAAATTCGACTGGTAGAAAAATACTATCAGGATTTTGAGCGCAACGGAGCCAATCTCTCGGCCGAAGATCAGGAGAAGCTTCGCGCACTAAACGAAGAGTTGGCGACGCTTACCCTCAAGTTTTCGGAAAATGTGCTGGCCGAAACCAATCGCAACTTTAGATTGGTAATCGAAAATGAGGCCGATCTGGCCGGACTTCCCGGCGATGCAATTACCCGTGCAGCTGAGCAGGCAACCAAAGACAATATGACCGGGAAATGGGTTTTCACGCTCGACAAACCCAGTATGCTTCCTTTTTTACAGCTGGCCGAAAACCGAAAATTGCGTGAAGCGCTTTATAA
>CAYGIQ010000072.1:0-12999 GCA_964349885.1 uncultured Prolixibacteraceae bacterium
GTATTTTACCGGTTGATCTTCGGTTAAATCTCCTTCAACCATCACGTTAAAACCTTCTGGAATCACCTTCATTTTTTTCAGGATCATGATAACATCAATGCCAGTGCAGCCAGCCAAAGCCACCAGCAGCAATTTCTTTGGGCGTGGACCTAAATCATCGCCCCCTCCTTCGGTTGAGGCGTCGATGGTAAATTGGTGACCGTCGAGATTGGTTTGAAAAGCCATATTGCTTAACCAGGAGAGATCTACTAAATGTTTCATTGCCATGTATATTTTTTGGATTATACGACAAAGGTACATTCAAATTAATTGCTGCCTACCAATTAGACAAAACAGCCATCCCAAAATCGTTCACTATGAACCAAAATCAGGGTTTAAAAATTATAAGCAAGCATAACCTTCTACAGGTGCTGCCATTCTCAATAGTTATGTGTTTAACCATACATTTACCATCCAAACTAACCGCCTCGCACCTCAAACGTTGCTTTTAACCCTGCCGGATTATTATATTCCATGATCTTTTGTAACTTTAACCACATCAAAATGTAGCTCTCAATTCCACCATTAAACTATTACTAGATCCATTTTATGCAAATCAAATTGCCGGAAAGTCTTGGAAATCTGGTATGGGAAAATAGCAAGCTTGCCCTCGAACACAATGCCATTGATATGGCCATTGGAAGAACAGAATTCCAGATACCTGAACGGCTTACCGAATTAGGAGTGCAGTACCTTCAGCAAGGTCAAAGTAACTACTCTTCCCTCGAAGGGCATCTGCCTCTCCGGGAGCAGGTATCGGCGCTTATGCAAAGAAGGTATGGACGAACCTATAACCCTTCGAGTGAGATTACCATCTGTGCCGGTATCTCCCAGGCTGCTATGGTGGCCATTTCGACGGTTATCGGAGAGGGTGACGAAGTAATTGTATTCGATCCATCCTATTTCTCATTCAATCAGTCTATTAAAATTAATGGCGGAATGATTGTGCATGTTCCGCTGAAAAGCCCCGAATGGACAATCCCCTGGGAAGATGTGCGGAAGCTGATCAATACAAAAACCCGGATGATTATCCTGAGCACGCCGCAAAACCCCACCGGAACGGTTAGGTCTCGCGAAGACATGATTCAGCTGCAGCGTCTAACAGCAGGAACGGGTATCTACATCCTGACCGACGAGAGTTTTGAGTTTCTGGTCTACGACGAACAAAAGCATCAGAGTGCTGCTCTCTTTCAGGAACTGGCAGCGCGTACCTTTATTGTTTCCTCTCCGGGAGCACTATATTCCATCAACGGCTGGGGTATAGCATGGTGTTCGGCACCTGAGCCGCTTACCAAAGAATTCCGTAAGATACATGAAAGCAGTGCATATTCGGTTGCGACCCCACTGCAACAGGCTCTGGCCAGCTATATGTCAGAGAATCAAGACGAAGAACTGGTTACCGAGTTCTATCAGGGAAAACGCAACTATTTCAACCGACTGTTTAAAAATTCTCCATACCAGCTCTTACCGTCGCAAGGAAGCTATTTTCAGTTGGTGAATTATCGCAACATTTCTGATGAGAACGATGTGGATTTCGCAAAACGATTGATTCTGGAAGCAGGCGTAGCAGCTTCCCCTTTATCCATATTCTCGCACAAGCGCAAGAACCATTTTCATTTGCGATTATGCTTTGCAAAACAGAACAGCACACTTGATGAAGTAGCCCGCCGACTGATCGAATTCGCCGACAAGTATAGCGATGGCAGGCTTAAAAATAAGGTAGATGGTGCATCCGTCTGACACCACAACTGAACACATTCAGAATACCCATATTGGGGATAAATAATCCCATTTTTTATTGCCAGAACTCCTTAAATCATAAGATTGGATTTCGTGTGCGGATATTTACTGCGTTGGAACTATACTTTCAGATATATCTTGTTGCGGTGCAAAAGGAGTAAAATTAACATTGGAATCGCTACACTCCCCAGCTTGATGAGCACCGGATAAAAACTACCCAGGTAGCCCGCTGTTCCAAACAATAGAGATTCAACCACTCCCGAAAAGTTTACAACCATAAACAACATATAAGCGAGGATGGAATTCATACCATATATCTTCAACCAATTAAGGTATCGACCATAGTTCTTATAATCTATGAGATAGTAGAATCCCGCCATCAATATAAAACAGATTCCACTGCTGAACAGGGTCATCGGACTGGTCCAGATCTTTTTAATTATAGGCATGTGCAATCCCCACAATTGCCCAACAACCATCATGGAAATTCCGGCAGCGACCAACAACAACATTTTGCGCTCTTTTGACAGGTTGCTTTTCAAAATCTGACCGGCAAATACCCCTGTCATAACGGTTACCCCAAAATTGAGACTGCTTAAAATCCAGGTATAGCGATAGCTTCCAAATTCAATTCCATCGGGAGTAACAACAGCCCTGTCTCTGAATCGGCCTAAGACCAATCGGTCGATGTATTCGGCCAAATTCAGATCTGGGGAAAAATTGCCACCACCAGAACCCTCGATCTTGACAAAGGAGAGCAATCCCCAATAAATAAGCAGCAATCCAGCAGAGATTCCAATTTGCCAATTCTGTTTAAGATGAATGAGCATAATCGCAGCAATTAGATAACCCATTGCTATGGCCTGCAGTGTATTGGAGTATAGATAGATTTTGCTGGGGTCGAGTGCCAAAAGATTACCTTGGCACACCATACCAAATACCCATAAGAGTATTACGCGCTTCAATATTCTTTGGTAAAGCGATATACTGCTACCTGCCGACAGGTATTTGGCAAAAGCAAATGGCATAGATGCACCGGCCATAAACATAAACAGAGGCATAATAATGTCCCAAAATGCGAAACCCTCCCACGAGACATGCTCAAACTGTAGTACCAAAGGTTTCAGCCACGGAAGATCGACCGCCCGGGTCAAAGCCATGAAAACCGGCTGAAAAAATACCAAGACAAACAGATCAAAACCTCTTAACACATCGAGGCTACCCAACCTTTCACTAAGATTTTGTTTCATCTTCCGATTCATTTACGTGTCAAACTATTCAAAATATCGGGCAGCATTGTGGTAATAGATTTTATCAACTACTTCCCGCGGCAATTGAAGACCCTTTACCATTTCTCCTCCGAGCTCCGGCACTTCAACCTCCGAATCAGTTGCCAGATATCGCCAGTGTCTTAACCACAATCCATACAGCCGCTCCTTTTCAGATACTACGTTGGTGTTACGTGAATTCACGCCGGTATCGGTACCATACATTATGCGGTCCTGATATTTAATCAAAAAATCCCTAACCCTTTGATGATTGGCATGGGATTGATGCTGCAAATGGCCAATTCGGGCCGAAAACTCTATCAAAAGCGAAGGATGGGCGTCGAGGCGCTTGGCCACCTCATCTATGTTCCACTCCAGACTCGCCAGATGGGCACCAATATATTCCATATCGGGATAGCGGGTGAGGAGTTCGTCGATTACAGCAATCTGATCTTCATAAGATGGTGCCTCGGGGTGCAGGTACATATGGTATTGTGGATTGGCTGTATAGTATCGTACGTGGTTGAGCAGATCCATCTCCTCGAGTGGAAGCCAGCAGCTTCGTGGCTCCCCCAAATGCGCCATCAAGGTGATCTGGTTTTTTTCGAGGTATTGAAAAACAGGATCAAACGATTCGTCGGAAGCCATTACATAACGGCCCTCCGAATCGAGCAGCTCCATTCCTACATTCTTCCAGATTTTAATACCGGATGCACCTGCCATCAATGCCTCTTTAATTTGACGTAAAATTTCGTCGGCAAATTCATCGTTACCAAAGTGATCGACTGTAAAGGTCCCAAAAAATGCAAACTGCTTAGGGAACCTATGACGTAAGTCACGGGCAATTGCAAATTGCTCATCAACAGGCGTACTGGAATTTACATTGGGGGAAAGAATCTTAAAATTCAACGAATCGGCAAACAAAAGAAAAACCGGATCGCTGAGGTTGTAGTGAAAATGAACATCTATTTTGGAAACCCGTCCAAAGTCGTCTTCGCTATAATAGAGAGGTTCACGGTTTGAACAACCTGTAATGGTGAGGGCAAAAATTATCCCAAAAATGAGGATAAATGGAAGTTTTTGATGCATGGTAACAGAGTAGATTGAATGTACAACTAAATTACCTTTCCATATGGGCATGCTTCAATCATCCAGTTGGTCCATTTCGAAGCGGGCTATAGTCAGGCGGGTTGCTAATATACCAAAAATGGTTCACCATCAGTCCATTCCACAACATTATTTTGTTTTACCAACAGAGGAGACTCCCATGGTTCTAAGGATGTATAAGTCATAAGAGCGAACAACCCTGAAGCCTATAAAGATGCTGTAATTTAGGGTTGGGTTCGGCATTGACTTTTTCTGTACATTCAGTCGAACAGCACGACTGAAAACGTTCACGGCAGTCGTCACACTGAATGAAAAGCTTGTGGCACGGATTCCAAGCACAGTTGATGTGGCTGTCGCAAGGTTGCCCGCATGTATGACACTGGCTGATAATATCCTCAGTAACCCGCTCTCCGAGTCGTTCATCGAAAACAAAGTTTTTGCCAATAAACCTCGAAGCAGTTTGGTTTTGCCTGATTGCAGAGGCATAGGCAATAATTCCGCCATGCAGCTGGTTCACGTCACTGAACCCATGGTGACGCATCCATGCACTTGCCTTTTCACACCTTACACCCCCTGTGCAGTAAAGTAATATTTTACGGTTCTTCTCTCCGGCCAGCTTGTCAACTACCATCTCAACCTCTTCACGGAAAGTCTCTGCCTTAGGGCATAATGCATTCTCGAACCTCCCCACCTCGCTTTCGTAATGATTGCGCATATCTACCACAATCACATCCTCTCTGGCCGAAAGTTCATGAAATTCCATAGGTGAAAGATGGGTACCGACATTGGTGACATCAAAAACATCATCGATGAGTCCGTCGGCTACAATCTTCTGACGCACCTTAATGGCCAGCTTCAAAAAGGATCGGCCATCGTCTTCAATGGCCCATTTAATGGGCATATTTTTAAGTTGCGGCAAACTGTCGAGATGTTCCATAAAAGCCTCCACCTGAAACTCGGGAACGCTCATCTGGGCATTGATTCCCTCACGTGCAACATATATGCGACCGTAGCACTGAAAGCTATTCCAGTCTTCATACAAACTGTCGCGAAATCCCTGAGGATTGTCAATTTTCACATACCGGTAAAACGAAAGCGTTCGTCGACTGAAGGTCTCAGCATTGAGTCGGGCAAGCAATTGCGGTCTGCCCATACGATTGTGCAACAACATAAAATGGTTGGTTATAAAAATCTGCGCAAATATAAAATAAAAGAGCAACAGGTCCCTTTATGTGGTAACTTTGCGTCAAATTCATCATGCGTGGTTCATACCGAAGTAATTATTGTAGGACAGGGATTGGCCGGATCTCTCCTGGCATGCGAACTCTACTTGAAAGGGGTTGATTTCAGAATTTTTGATCGCCCTTTCAGTGTAAATGCTTCCAATGCTGCCGGTGGCCTGTATTACCCATTGGCAGCACGAAAAATGAAAGCGATTAATGGACTTCACCTTTTGTATCCGGCCATGAAGGAGCGATTTGAAGCCTATGAAAACTGGTTGGGAGAGCCATTTTTGTTTAAATCAGACAGTGCAAAGCTCCTCCGACCATCTGAAATTCCCGACTGGGAAGAAGCCCGCAATACCCATTTAAGCCAGCTGATCACTTCGATAGATGCCAACTTCAGCATAAAAGGATTGAAACCTGGTTATTCGGCAGCCATTGTTGCACAATCGGGTTATGTCAATCTTAACCGCTTCACCGCTTTGCTGGCTAAAGTACTTCAGGAAAAACAGTTGTTGGTGCAGGCGCATGTCGATTTGAACAGTATGGAACCCAGAAAAGATCGTGTTGTTGTTAACCAAGACTACTGGACAAAGAGACTGGTCTTCTGCCAAGGTCCTTCCCATCAAGGTAATCCATGGTTCCCTCAAGTGATTGTTGGGCAAAACAAAGGAGAATTGATGGATATTTATGCCCCCGATCTCGACGGTAGTTACACCGTGAGAGGAGAAGGCATCTTTGTTTTGCCTTTAGGTGAAGGGGTATTCAGAGTGGGTGCTACCTTTTCGCACAACGCCCTTGATTGGCAACCTACTCGGGAAGGTCGCATGGAACTTACCGCTAAGTTGGATCGCATGCTTAACGTGCAATACGAGGTAACCCGACATTGGGCAGGCATTCGGCCCACTACCTACGACCGATTGCCAGTGGTTGGACAGCATCCGGAGCATCAGAATCTCTTCATCTTTAATGGACTCGGATCAAGAGGCGTGTTGCAGGCCCCATATTATGCGGGACTACTCTCCAACAAGCTAGTCTGCAGCAGTTCAGCATGGGATAAAAGCGTTGATGTTAGCCGATTTGAGTGATTGGTTAATCCCAAACAAAGAGCAATTCATACGAACCTATCCTACCCAACATTCAGCTGTCGGGCATTATCAGTTGTCCGCAAAACTACCCCGGTAGTGCCACCCCCTTTTAGGGTCAACTCAACCGGTGCATTGGTTTTCCATGATCCACAGGTAAAATCAGGCACATCAACCGAAGCCGAACGGTTTTCGACCGATTGGCGGCTGAGCGGATCGATAACGCTCCAGAGGGCAGCGTCGTAAACATCCTGATCGAGGGGCAGTCCGTTGCGCAAACAATCGATCAAACGCCAGTCCATCATAAAGTCCATACCACCGTGGCCGCCAATTTGGCGAGCCATATCGCCCACATGCTTAACAATTTCGGGGGTATACTGCTCTTCGAGCGCTTTAAATTCCGACTCCGCCAACCACGAATGACCAATGGATATCTTTGCAGGAGTTGGCCATTTTTGAGCAAATGCCTTAGTGCCAGATACCATATGTATCCGGGAATAAGGACGAGGACTGGTTACGTCGTGCTGAACCATAATGGTGCGACCTTTATAGGTTCTAACTACGGTAGTATTCATATTTCCACGAAAGGTCTTACCCGAAAATTCCTGGAAGAAAGGATCTTCTGAGGCAAGCTTGTTGGCATGGGCGGCCATCATGAAATCGGCCGACTGCATCGAGGTTAGGTATTCCATCTGGTCACCACGGTTGATGTCCATAACCTGACAAACTGGGCCGAGTCCATGGGTTGGGTAGAGGTTTCCGTTGCGCATATTCTCCCGCAACCGCCACATCTCCTCATAACCGTTCTTGCTGAAATTCAGATCGAGCAAATCATGAATATAGGCACCCTCTCCATGAACAATCTCACCGAAAAACCCCTGACGTGCCATGTTCAGGGTTAACAATTCGAAAAAGTCGTAGCAGCAGTTTTCGAGCATCATACAGTGCTTCTGGGTACGTTCAGATGTTTCGACAAGCGCCCATGCCTCGTCGAGGGTAAGGGCAGCGGGCACTTCTGTGGCGGCGTGTTTTCCATGTTCCATTGCGAATAGGGCCATGGGGGTATGCAGCGCCCAAGGTGTACATATGTAGATAAGGTCGATTTCCGGATGTTCGCACATCGCCTTCCATGCATCAGCCGATCCGAAGTAGGTTTTCGCTCTGGGTCTTCCCATTCGCTCGAGAATCAGCTGGCTTTTTTCAACGCGCTCTTCATGCAGATCGCCCAAAGCGACAATTTCCACCCCGTCGATGTGCGAAAATCGCTGAACTGCTCCGGGTCCGCGCATTCCAAGTCCAATAAATCCTACCCGCACAGTTTCCAGCCTAGGAGCTGCATAGCCACACATGTTGAACCGCTGGGTGCGGATGGCTGGGACAGAAACTCCCTTTGATTCGTTGTTGTTGCAGGCGGTAATAAGACCGCTTCCCAGCACACCTGCGCCAAGTATACTGTTCCTTAAAAAATCTCTTCTGTTCGTCGACATAGTAGTTTGTTTTGGTTTTCTGTTAAAATGGCTTAGGGCTATTTAATCTAAATTTTATTTTAAATCGCGTTGAAACGAATATAACGATTTTCATCCACCTCTCTCTGCCTTTATTTAAGTAGCGCGTCGGCCTGATTCGATATCTGGTTTAATAGTTGCTCGAGTTCATTAAGCCTTCCGGTCTCAGTAAATGCCCTGTTGATAGATTCGCCGGGATCTTCAGCTAAAAAATACAATTGAGGCAGTGTGTCATTTCCAAGTTCAATGTCGACCTGAGGGTTGTATCGCCGAGCACCTGAGGGCCGGATGTATTTCCAGTTATCCTTTATCAAAGAAAGGGTTCCTGTCGACTGCACCACAACATGGTCGCGCCCCGAAGTGTTTGATCCCAGCCATGTAGCGAGTTCAGGTCTGGCATCTGTAACCTTGTCTTCAGGGAGAGCCATTTTTATTAATTGAGCCATAACGGAAATAAAATCTACCTGACTAACCAGTGCAGGGCTTACCGAAGGTTTTATTTTACTGGGCCATCGAACCATAAAGGGCACCCGGGTACCTGCCTCAAAAGCACTGTACTTGCCTCCACGAAGAATTCCGGCTGGTTTGTGATTGCCAAGCCTTATTACCGCATCGTCGTGGTATCCATCATCTACCACCGGGCCATTGTCACTGGTTAGTATAACCAATGTATTTTTTGTCAGATTCAAGCGGTCGAGTGTAGCGAGCAGTTCTCCAACCGACCAGTCGAACTCCACAATACAATCGCCTCTGGGACCCATATCGGTTGCACCCGAAAACCGGGGATGAGGAACCCGGGGAACATGAATGTCGTGTGCACCAAAGTAAAGAAAAAAAGGTTTTCCGGTTTTTGCAGGATGGTTGTTCTCTATGAATTGAATAGCTTTCAACGTTATTGAGTCGGCAATATTTTCGTCGACCCAACGGGCAGCATTACCTCCCCGCATATAGCCTATCCGGCTAATGCCGTTTACAATTGCCATATCGTGGCCATGGCTGGGATGCACGGTTAGCAACTCCGGATGGGTTCTACCTAGAGGTTCTCCTTCGAATGGTGCATCGTAACTAACCTCCAGCGGATCGGATGGGTCGAGATTTACCACCCAGCCATTCTCAATGAATACACAAGGGGTTCTATCGCCTGTAGCCGCCATAAAGTAGCTGTACCCAAACCCAATCTCATTGGGCCCTGGATTAATCCTTCCATTCCAGTCTTGTTGGTTGAATCCACCCTCTCCAAGACCAAGGTGCCATTTGCCTATTACCCCAGTCGTATATCCGGCATCCTGCAGCATTTTGGCAACAGTATATTGTTCTTTTCTGATGACCATAGGGGCATCGCCCCGTGCCACACCGGTATCGTTACGACGAAAAGCATACTCGCCGGTCAGCAAAGAATACCGCGAAGGAGTGCAGGTGGCAGCAGCAGCATAGGCATTGGTAAACCTGACACCCTCGGCAGCAAGTCGATCCGAATGAGGTGTATGCACCGCAGTGGCGCCATAACTGCTTAGATCACCGTACCCGATATCATCGGCATAGATAAAAACCACGTTGGGCAATTGTTCCTCCTTCTGCTGACATCCTACTGTGATCAGCGAAGCCAGTGAGAGATATTGGATGTAATGCATATGAAATGGTTGGGTTGGTAGTTCTAGATTAAGAAAATTTTCTACTCCTGTGGGGTTGGGGTTATCGATCCGGAGTCCTTTGGCTCAATGTTGGTTAAAAGGGGTTGATTCAGCCGTTTGATAATCCATAAAATTAAGAGAGAGGCTACCAGACTGAACAACGCCAGATGCCACTGATTGCTTCCAATCTCCTCAAGATGGTTTCCTAACGCATTATGATCGATGAGATAGAGTAGCACTACCGCTGCGGCATTGTTGACAAAATGCCCCAGAACCGGCAACCAGAGCGAACCGCTCCAAACCAGCAAATAGCCAAAGATGGCTCCCAGCAGCAGTCGGGGAATGAACCCATAAAACTGCATATGCAGCGCACTGAACAGAATGGCCGACAGCCATATTCCCCAATGATGGCTATGGGTCATTTTAGCAAAAAGTTTCTGAATGACACCCCTGAAAAGCAACTCCTCTCCGAGCGAAGGAAGCAGTGCAATCATGAAAAGGTTGAAGGCGAGCCCTCCAAGGTTATCGGTCTTTAAAAACGCGTTGGTAAGCTTCTCGGCAGCATCCTCCGCACTGCGCATCCATTGCTCTACCCCCGAGAGCCATTCGGGGAAATGCATCGACGCATTGACCGCCCCCGAATAGTTGATCAATGGATTTACAACAAAAATTAGTAAAACGACCAACATCGCCGTTGGAAATGTCACTCCCCGGTTCAACATGAGGTAGGTCCCGGGACGGGAGTCAAACATTTTGGCCAAGATGAGTGAGGGCAAAATAAACAGTCCGAACGACTGAAATACCTGAAGGTATTTTAAAAAAGCAAGCTGCGTTTGGTCCGAAAAATCAAAGCCTGAAAGGATGGTCATTACCCTTTCGGCCCCAAAAAAGGGAATGGCAAGCACTGCGGCAAACAGCTGGCTAATCAGATACGATGCCACTACCACAAAACCGGTAAAAGCCAATTGCGTTCCGGGCCGCATATTTTCGTATAGTCTTATCATCGTATTGTGTACAATTGATGTGCTGGCATCTGGCTGTTTTATGAAAACTACTGCGTTATCGATGGCATTACATAGGCAAAAACCCGCCTGTCAGAAATTATCGGTTTTCACTCCTGCAGGAACTTATAAAGAACCCAAGGCAATCGATTTTATGTATTAAAGCGACTTAGCGAGATCGTTTACCAACCATAGTAAGCCTCATCCACCGTCGCCGCTCCGACCCAGCAATTTCGAGCAGAAATATCAAGCCGAAAATACGAATTCCAACCGATATGCAGAGTATCCCCAATGGATTTTGTTGTCTGAGAGTTTGGGAAATCAACCCGATAATGCGATGCCAGAAAGTCAACCTTTGGCGAAAAGTAACTATTTTCGGACAATGATTTAAAGCCGCACACAATGAGATACTTTTTGCGCCTGTTTTTTATTCTAACGATTGCCCAATTTCAGCTATCGGCGGGCAATCTTGTTTCCTACCTACAGCAGTTTCCGCAAGTGGTAGAAATTATTCCAATGACCCCCAATGCATTTTTTCAGGAGGCAGTGCAAATCAGACTGCTTCAACCTGTTGATCACCGTAACCCCGATTTGGGTATTTTTTCGCAAAGGGTATTTGTATCTATAAAAACCCCGAATGCACCTGTGGTATTGGTAACCGAAGGGTACGTTGCCAACTATGGAGCCAATTCAGGTTATCTTAACGAATTGTGTTCCATCTTGGAAGCCAGTCAGGTGGTAGTAGAACACCGTTACTTTGGGCAGTCGTGGCCAGACCCTGTAAATTGGGAGTTTCTCACCGTGGAGAATGCTGCCGGCGATCACCATACAATAGTGAACCTGTTAAAACCTTACCTATCGGGTAAGTGGGTGAATACGGGCATCAGCAAAGGCGGACAGACCGCTGTATTGCACCGGGTTTTTCATCCCGAAGATGTTGATTTGACCGTTTCGTATGTTGCACCCTTCAATTTTGGGGTCGAGGACGGCAGACATGAGCCTTTTATCGACAACATTCCCGGAACAGCAAAAGAGCGGGAGAAAGTTTTGGCCTTTCAGCATCTCTTGCTCGACAAACGTCAGCAGCTTATGCCGCTTTTTAGCCAACTTGTAGCAGATAAAAACTATACATTTAGCGCACCCATCAATGCAATATACGACTATTGCGTATTGGAATACAGTTTTGCCTTTTGGCAATGGGGAAGCAATCCAGCCCTGATTCCCGGATCAGAATCGACACTTCAGGAGGTGTTTGACCACTTCGAAAAAATATCTTCGCCCGATTATTTCGCCCGAGAAGGACTCGATCGGATAGGATCCTTTTTTGTTCAGGCAGCCCGTGAACTGGGTTATTATGGATACGACACCAAGCCCTTTAAGGGTAAACTGTCGATCGAAAGTGCCGAGGGCTATCTTGCCCGTTTGTTTATGCCCGACAACTATTCAACGCCTTTCGATGATAGGTCAGTTAAAAAAACAGAAGCCTTTCTGGATTCCACCAATGCCCAAATCATTTTTATATATGGCGCAAACGACCCTTGGACGGCCAGCGGGTTCAATCCCCCCGCCCGTGAAAATTTTTTGAAAATTGTTCAGGAGGGAGCCAGCCATGGTATTAGAATTGGGCGTCTCGACGAGAAAAATCAGACATTGGTAGTCGATCGACTCAAAGCCTGGGTATCAATAAATGAACCGGTTTTGGCCGAATGATGGTAACGTCCAGATATTTTCCATTGTTCAGTCCACCTGCCAGGGCACTGAGAATTAATTTATACCTTTGCACCCGATTACATCTAATTTCACCATCTGCATCCAAATCATGTTACCAACGCTTCTTTTTGTAGGTTTCTTCAAGACAGTAATCATCCTGCTGATTATCTTTTACGGGGCAAGATTAATTACCCGATTTCTGCTGCCCTTCTTCCTGCAAAAAACCATTAAGGATATGCAGAATAAGATGCAGCAACAGATGCGCGATCAACAACGTCAACACAAGAAAGAGGGAGAAGTAACCCTCGAAGCCAATCAGCGCAACCGAAACGATGGGTCGCAAAAAGGCGAATACATCGATTTCGAGGAAGTGGATTAATTCATTTACCTTTGTCGCGCTTTATCCTAAATTATTTACAACACAACTATGGCTCAGGAAGATCTGTTCAAGAAGCTGGTAGCCCATTGCAAAGAGTATGGCTACGTTTTTCAATCGAGTGAAATTTACGATGGCCTAAGCGCCGTTTATGATTACGGTCAGTATGGAGTTGAACTCAAAAACAACATCAAAAGATATTGGTGGGACAGCATGGTTTTGCTGCACGAAAACATTGTAGGTATCGACACTGCTATTTTCATGCACCCTACCATTTGGAAAGCGTCAGGACATGTAGATGCCTTTAACGACCC
>CAYGIQ010000072.1:13009-13368 GCA_964349885.1 uncultured Prolixibacteraceae bacterium
CTACCGGGCCGATGTATTGATTGAAGAACAACTGGCCAAATTTGAAGATAAAATCTCCAAGGAGGTTGATAAGGCGAGAAAACGATTTGGAGAGGCATTCGATGAACAACAATTTCTGGCAACCAACGCCAGGGTTCTGGAAAATCAGCAAAAGTGGAACGATCTGCATCAGCGCTTTCAAAAGGCCCTGAACGACAATAATTTGGATGAGCTTAAGCAGATTATTGAAGACCAGGAGATTGTTTGTCCAATTTCGGGAACCCGCAACTGGACAGACGTGCGACAGTTCAACCTGATGTTTTCGACCGAGATGGGTTCAACTGCCGATGGGGCGATGAAAATTTATCTAAGGCCGGAAA
>CAYGIQ010000073.1:0-13157 GCA_964349885.1 uncultured Prolixibacteraceae bacterium
GTAATCAATTGGGCTATCTCCTCGTCGAGTCGAAGGTAAAGGTCTTGCATCTCGCGGGAAGCTGGACCGAAACTGTTGTTTTCGTAGTCCATTGATGAAAAAAACAGGGTAATAAGGTCGGGGATAGCATCGTTGCCAACCCCTTCATTCATCATCAGGGCGGCAGCAAACTCCCGAACTATCGTATTGGCATAAGGAGTGGTTTTTATTGGAGCGAATGATTCGGCTCGGCGAACCAATCTTCCCAACGCATGAGGAAAGGTGTTGTCGCGGCCATTGTAACCTGCCTCCAGTGGGTGATTGTCGGCAAGGCTTGCGCTGTAAACACTTTCGTGGTGGAGGGTAACCCAGTTGCGTCCCGAATATTTCTCTCCCTGGCTCACCATGTTGAAGTCGCGGGCCCATTCCGGGAAATTGCTTACATAAAAAGAACTCGAAATCATACGACCCGATACCGGGTCGAACCACCAGGCACCATCGGCGGCGTGTCCGGCTGCTAAAATGGCCGATTCGGCATTCATAGCAACAGTGAATACTTTTGCCCTGTTCAGGGTTGCAAGTTTGAGATTATCGCCAATAGTGGTCGTAAGCAATTTACGTGGCGAAGCATTTCCGCTTTTGGAATCGGCCCCTACCGTAAAGTAGTAATCATCGGTAACCGCCTGAACCTCGCGTGATCTTAACCGGTCGTACCAAACCGCATCGACGATGCCATGAAAGCCGGGATAGACTCCGGTAAAGAGTGTGGCTGTACCGCTCGCATAATTTTGCATATGCTGCGCCATTTTCATATTGGCAACCACCGTTCCCCGGGAGTACAATTTTTTAAAACCATTGTTTCCGAACTGCTCCCAATAGCGCTCGATATAATCTGGCCGCATGTTCTCTACCACTATGCCGATTACCAGTTTGGGAGGGGGCACTGGTCGGAAATTAGCTGTCTGGGCCATTAAAAATTGAAACGATGGGGTCGCCAGCATTAAAAACAGAAGAATTCTGATCATCAAAGGCCAATTAAGGGTTTTGGATATCCGCAATTAGAAACACCTTTCGAAAGGGGTTCTCCAGATCAGCGGCGTTTATTTAAAACAGCGTCGAAAGAATACTTACCACCCCCCAGAATTAGGATGGCAATGAAACCCACAAGATACATGAGAGCCAGCTCCTTGCGTTGAAATGGATCGGTTGCATGCACCATAAAGGCGGCAACACCCATGGCTATAATAACCGGCACAGAGCTTAATCGGGTTGCTAATCCTGCGGCCACCAGAATTGGTGATACAATCTCTCCTACTACGGTCAGTATGAGTGAATAGGTCGAACCAATTCCAAGGGGGTCAGGGAACCCTTCGAAATTTCCATTGAGCAGTCTTTGCAATTTGGGCAGCCCATGGGTGAACATAAAAGCCGAAAGCACAACTCTCGAAAGTAACAACCAAAAGTGCAATAGGCCTTGGTGGATTTTATGACTGAACAGCAATTTAACCATATTTGATACATTTAAAGCGGTTGGCTTATATCACATGTCTGCAAAGATGAAGAAAAAAGTTTTATGGGATACGCATGACCAACGCAGCGAACGAAGAATTAAGCAATTAAACGCATCCATGATTTTTTGTTGCTCTAACGGGGTTTTCCTGACAGGTGGGTGGTGTCAGATAAAAAGAGAATACTATTTTTAAGCACTGATAATTACCAAACAGAGATTACGATGCATCAATTGAACGACTTTTTGTCACAAATCGACGGATTTATTGGAGGATCACAATGGTTTGTATTCCTTCTTTTAGGAACCGGCGTTTTTTTTACCATATATCTTAAGTTTCCTCAGTTCAGATACCTGAAGCACTCATTGAGGATTGTCTCGGGTAAATTCGACAAGGAGGGTGACAAAGGGGATACATCGCATTTTCAGGCTCTGACTACTGCCCTTTCGGGCACAGTGGGAACCGGCAATATTGCAGGGGTGGCGCTTGCAGTGCACTTAGGGGGACCTGCGGCGTTGTTTTGGATGTTGGTAACGGCCATGGTGGGCATGACGACCAAATTTGTTGAGGTGACCCTTTCGCACAAATACCGCGAATTTGCAGCCGACGGTTCGGTAGCTGGTGGCCCCATGTATTACATGAAAAACCGGCTTAAAATGCGATGGCTGGCTGTAATATTTGCAATTGCCACTATTATAAGCGCTTTCGGAACTGGTAGTTTGCCTCAGATCAACAGCATTTCCAATTCCTTGTTTGCCACTTTTGGTATCAATCACATTGTTACCGGAGCGGTGTTGTCGGTTCTACTCGGTGCGGTAATTTTGGGTGGAATCAAACGCATTGCCATGGTTACCTCCAGGCTGGTTCCTATAATGGCGCTTATTTATTTTGTGGGCGCTATGCTGGTTATCGTTTACAATTACCAGAACATTGTGCCCTCCTTTGTAGCCATCTTTAGAGATGTATTTACCGGCTCTGCTGCCACCGGAGGATTTTTGGGGGCAAGTTTGGCTTTCGCTTTTAACCGTGGGGTAAACCGTGGCCTTTTTTCGAATGAAGCAGGTCAGGGGTCTGCACCCATCGCCCATGCTGCGGCGCGCGCCCATGAGCCGGTATCGGAGGGTCTGGTAGCCCTGCTCGAACCATTCATCGATACCATCATCATTTGTATGCTTACCGGAATGGTATTGCTTTCATCGGGCGTATGGAGTGAAAAACACGACAATCAGTTCCAAGCGGCCGACATCGTTATGCTTGCCAATTCATACAATGAGTCTGTTGAATCAGAGGCATCCGCTCTGTTTGAGTTTCTCAAGGGCGATCGTGCCCTGCCATTGTTTAGTGGAACCCTTCAGGCAGTCGATGGCCGTCTATCCGATGCTCCCACCATGATGCATGCCCGTTCGGTGGCTGAGGATGTAAGGATTACCCTTCGTGGATCACCTTACAACGGACAGGTTAGCTTCAACAATGGGAAATTGGTTGGTCAGGAGGGATTGGCGATTGTCGGGAAATCTCTTATGCACAGCGCTCCGCTTACGTCCCTTGCATTCACACGAAGTTGGTTGGGGGCTTATGGTAGTTATATTGTAGCCATCGGTCTGTTGCTTTTTGCTTTTTCTACGGCCATTTCCTGGTCCTACTATGGCGACCGGGCTGTCAATTTCCTTTTTGGCGTTAAAGGAATTATCTATTACCGGCTGGCTTATGTTGCAGGATTTTTTGTTGCTGCATTTACCGACACAACCATTGTTTGGACCTTTTCTGGTATTGCCATTGCCCTAATGACCATACCCAACCTGTTTGGGATTTTGTTCCTGCACCGAGAAATGAAAAGGGAGGTAAAAAGCTTCTGGCAGGAATATGCAGAGAGGTATCCGAACGAAAAAGTGCCTAAAGATTAATCTCGTGAAGTAGCTAATCGGTTTCAAACGGTTCTAAAAATAGCCCTAACCGGACTACCATCAGCCTTCTCCACCGCGAGAGGCAGACAATAAAAATCTCCCTGTTGGTTTATGAGGTTAGCCGTAAGGTTTAAATTCTCCACAATTACCAACTCATTGCTCAGTAAAATCTGATGGATGGGGTAACTGTCTGTTACAACTGGGTCGACCGATATCATATCTAAGCCTATGCCTTTAAGATTCATCTTCGTTAGCAGTGTGGCTGCCGCAATCTCTAGTACCGGAAAGTGGTTAACGTAGGCCTGAGATCCCCAATTTGCCGTCCATCCGGAGTAAAAGAGAATGTATTCGCAATGTTTGGTAATGTCTTTATTGGCAAGCAGAAAGCTGGCTGTAATGGTTGCTGTGCCAGTCGGAATTTCAAGAATTACTGCCCTCCCAACGAATTTGTCAACCGGAAACTGGTCGAGTGTTTTGCCCCCCGGAATCATGTGGGCAGGCGCATCGATGTGGGTGCCTGTATGGCCATCGACCGAAAAGTGAAGTTCACTATAACCGTGCTGCTCAATGTTGGCATTTGATGCAAACGAAGGCTGCTGTTTCCCGGGATAAATGGGCATTTCAGGATGCATTGGATGTGTGAGATCGAATAACATATTTATAAACGTTGGTGAAGAATTGTTTTTGAGTTTTTTGTTTTTTACGCAACTGGGTTCATCAGCTTTTCCTTACAAAAGTAGTTTTTAAACCATACATCAAAACTTCGTGGCATATTGGTTGAGCAGTGTAAATGGCAAGGTATGTTTTTTAGTCAAAATTTTATGGCCAACGTTAGTTGTATAACCAATTTCCATATCTTTAAATGCTTCTAAATCTTTAACGGCTAAATCTTATGGGTGTGGGTTCCATTGCTAAAAAACTCGACGATCTTTATGAATTTGACCGAGAACCGGTCAGCAAAAATTCACTTCAGGGAATAGGTAACTTTTTGGGTAGCTATGCAGGCGAACACGTCGCCGGAACTGAATTTGTAATAGGGATGCTCTTTGTTGCCAAAGGAGTTTCGGTTTCCGATATGTTTGTTGGAGGCCTAATTGGCAATATTTTGGCCGTGCTCAGTTGGGCTTTTATTACGGCCCCGATTGCAGTTAAACTCAGGCTATCCCTTTACTGGCAGCTAAAGAAGATAACAGGTTCTGTTCTTGTATTTGTTTACAATATTGTTAATGCATTGATGTTTTGCTTCCTTGCCGGAGCTATGGTCGCTGTTTCTGCAACAGCCGTTGGCATTCCCTTTAATGTTCAGATGCCAACGTTAACCGACATGTATCCTACTGGAGCCGGCTGGATAATTACGGTTTTTGCTGTAGGAGCAGTTATTACCTTGTTTGCAATTCTTGGGTTCGAGCGCCTTGCACGCTTCTCTAAAGTTGCAGCGCCTTGGATGTTCCTCATTTTTGTGGCTGCTGCTATAGCTTCGTTGCCCAAGTTGGGTGTTAACAGCAATATGAGCAATTTCTGGGAGGTTGCTCAAACCAAGGTCTGGACGGGTGAACCCTTGGCCGGGCAATCGAAATTCACCCTCTGGCATGTTATCCTTTTTACTTGGTTTGCCAATGCAGCCATGCACCTAGGAATGAGCGACCTGTCGATATTCCGTTACGCCCGTAAGTGGCAGTATGGCTTTGCGTCGGCAGTTGGGATGTTTTTAGGGCATTACACTGCTTGGATCGCTTCCGGTATTTTATACGCTGCCGCAACCAGCGATGCCCCAGGCGAAGTTGCCTATCAGGCTGTTGGTATAGCGGGAGCCATTTGCGTAATTATTGCAGGCTGGACCACTGCAAACCCAACCCTGTATCGTGCTGGACTTGCACTGCAGGTTGCATCGCCCGGATGGAGTCGTTGGAAAGTTACCCTACTGGCAGGATTGCTTACCACGGTAGCAGCCCTATTCCCGGCTCTGGTAATGCGGTTGCTTGATTTTGTGGCGCTCTACGGATTGGTACTACTGCCTATGGGGGGCGTTATTTTTGCCGATTATTATTTGCTGCGAAAATGGAACCTTCACGATTTTTATGCAGAAAAAGCTGGTATAAGCTTTAACTGGGCCGCGGCATTAACCTGGTTCTTACTCTTGGGATTGGCGCTGGTGGCCAACTTTATTTTTGGGTTCGAACTGTTTTTCCTACACTTGCCAGTATGGCTGCTCTCTGTGGTGCTCTTTGTTTTGCTCAGCAAATTGTTTCAAAAACCTCTGAATCTGACCTAAAATAAAGAGTTTAAATATATCATACCTAATATAAGAAAGTAAGTTCTCTTCGTAATTGAGTTTAAAAACAGCTTCTGCTCGAATACTATAATACACCTGTTACCATGCGATATCTGCTCTACCTCCTTTCTGCTGCGGGACTTATGCTGACCATTGTTCCGCCTGTTTTGAATTTTAAGGGATTAATGCTTCCCTCTCAACAAAATCTTCTGATGGGAATTGGCTTTGTTCTATGGTTTGGCAGTGCTTGGTTTTGGCTGGGTAAACGTAGTCGGTCAAATAACCAATCGACAGAATAGGCCAGGGGCTATTACATGGGATAATTGGGAAAATAAACCGATGATATTGATTCCGGATTCAAGGTAAATTGGAGGGTAACCTATTTCATTTTTTTGCTTCGTAGAAGCAGACTCCTGATTCAGAGATTGGCTTTTGGGTGGTGCATACCTCTGTTCTGGATATCATACAGACTACAATAAATTAAAACCATACTACGGATGAAAAAAAGACTGATTTTGCCTGTACTCACCTTGTTGATGTTAATGGGCATAATTGCTTCGTGCAATTTCTCAAAGTCGCCAACAGATGTTGTTGACCTGCAAACCGAATCGCAGGTGAATCCTCTTGGAATCGACCGCCCCGCACCTCTGTTGCAATGGAAACTGAACGACACCCGAAGGGGCGCAGTGCAGACTTCCTATCATGTACTGGTAGCCAGCAGCCGCCAACTTCTGGATCTGGATCAAGGCGATTTATGGGACAGCGGAATGGTGAACTCCGGCGAGTCGGTACATATTCCATATGCTGGTCGTGCGCTCCAATCGGGTGAGCAATGTTATTGGAAAGTCCGTATTTGGGATATGGATGAGCAGGTTAGCAGCTGGAGTGATCCTGCAACCTGGGAGATGGGAAAATTTTCCACAGACGACTGGCAGGCACAATGGATTGCCCGATCGATGGAACAACCTGCGCGGTCGGTATACATGCGCAAAGAAGTGGAATTGCCCGACGAGAATCCAGTTAAAGCCCGTCTCTATGTGACCGGTCTTGGAAATTACGTGTTTTATGTAAATGGATCCCGGGTTGGGAACGACTTACTGACACCCGGTTGGACCGATTTTACCAAAAGAATAGAGTATCAGGTTTATGATGTCGAACCTCTGCTCAAAGAGGGCGCCAATGTGCTGGGTGCGGTTTTGGGCAGTATGTGGTGGTCGGGTGGACTTGGTTGGAACGAGGGATCCAAATATGCCGAAGGTCCGTTAAAACTTTTTGCTCAGCTTGAGGTGGAGTATCCCAATGGTTCAAAGCATATTATTCCCACCGATTTGACATGGAAATGGCATAACTCCCCCATAGTATATGACCATATCTATCACGGCGAAATTTACGATGCAAACCAAGAAATTGAAGGATGGGACGTGTCGGGTTTCAACGACACCGAATGGGAGCCGGTGGAACCTTCGGCCTACGATGGATTGCTGGTGGGTCCAAGATTTCCTGCTTTGCGTGAGCAGATGCAACATACGCCTCAGCGGCTTTCAGAGCCTATACCCGGTGAATATGTTTACGACCTTGGTCAGAATATGGTGGGTTGGCCTCAATTTATATTTCACGCTCCCAAAGGCGATACCATCGTTTTGCGATTTGCTGAACTTTTGCATGAAAACGGTACTGTGGCTCAGGAAAATTTACGTAGCGCAAGAGCAACAGACTACATCATTAGCAAAGGTGAACCTATGGTTTGGGAACCAAAATTTACCTACCATGGCTTTCGGTATGTGCAGGTTTCGGGGTTAAAGGATCGCCCGTCGCAGAGCGACTTAATTGGAAAGGTAATCCACACCGATGAGCGTTTTATTGGACATTTGGAGACTTCAAATCAGTTGGTTAATCAGATCAACAACAATGTAATTTGGGGCCAGCGGGGCAATTTCTTTACGGTTCCCACCGATTGTCCTCAACGCGACGAGCGACTTGGTTGGATGGGCGATGCCCAAATATTTGCGCCAACAGCCAATTTTAATATGCATCTCGACCGATATTGGACCAAGTGGATGTTTGATATATTCGATGGCCAGCACGAAACTGGCTGGGTGCACGATGTTAGTCCGGCGGTAGTGGTTGGAGGTCCCTCAAAACCAGGTTGGGGCGACGCGTGTGTGATAATTCCCTGGGAGACTTACCGGTATTATGGCAATCGACGTATAATCGATGAAAATTACGACCAGATGAAGCGCTGGGTGGATTATATGCATGGGAAAAGCGATGGACTGATTTATGTTTGGGATGAGGCTGGCAACGGTTGGCATGGATATGGCGACTGGATAGCAGTTGAACCCACCCCTTCGGGCCCCATCGGAACTGCATATTTTGCCTATACTGCGCGTTTGTTGTCGAAAATGGCAGCCATTACTGACCGGCAGTCAGATGCCGTTTATTACGATGAACTTGCAACCGAGATTGCCCGGGCTTATCATGCACGCTACTGGGATACAGAAATACGCAACTATCCGGGGGCGACACAAACGGCCAGTTTATTGCCGCTCGCGTTCCATCTAACCCCCGACGAGTATATCGATCAGGTGGTTCAGAATCTGGTAGATAATGTTAAGGCTAAGGACGTGCACCCCACAACCGGATTTTTGGGTACAGGATATATATTGCCCATGCTCACACGGCATGGACGCCATGATTTGGCTTATCAGATGATCAATCAGCGAACCTATCCCTCATGGGGCTATATGGTAGAAAAGGGTGCCACCTCCATTTGGGAACTCTGGAATTCAGATACCGAAAGGCCTGAAGGTATGAACTCGAGAAACCATTTCGCCCTTGGGTGTGTTGGGGAATGGATGTGGAACACGCTTGCCGGAATCAACCTCTGCGAGGAGCAGCCCGGATTCAAAAGGGCAATTATAGAACCGCGTCCTGTAGGCGATCTTAAATGGGTTAAAGCCCGTTACGAAACCAATTATGGTGGTCTGGTGCTGAATTGGGAGAACAGTGAAAGATCGTTTGAGATGCAATTAACCGTTCCTCCCAATACCACTGCGCTGATTAAATTGAATCACCTTGCCGAAAAAACATCTGTTATGGAAGGCAACCGCAAAGTGTCTGATGGAGGTATTAAGGGCTTGTCGGTCGATGGTGATGGAAATATTCTTGCACTGGCAGGTGAATACCAGTTTAAAGTTGCCTATTGAAATCAACTTAAATATAGAAAGCCATTCAACGCCCGGAAAGGATGCTGAATGGCTTTCTTTTTCCTTTGTATGGATCAGAGTTCGATAACTGAATTTTGGGCATCGCCAAATCCGCTGGGCTGAAAGCCGTCGGCATCGTTGTCGTTAACCCAATGGTTACCGTCGAGCAAATACCTGAACTGATAATTGCGTCCGGTTTCGAGGTTCAAGGTAGCGGAAAATGAGCCATCTTTTAGTTGGTTCATTTCAGCGTCACTTTCGTTCCAATTGTTAAAGTCGCCTACAATCGCGGCTTTCATGGCACCTGCAGCCAGTTCGGCAGGTAGCTTGAAGCTTACTTTGCATTCAGGCTTTGTTTTCAAAAATTGTTTTTTAATGCTCATAGTTATGCTTAAATCCGTATTAAGAATCAACGACAGAACAAATATCGTTTGATTATCAGCCTCAAAGTAATAGAGATTTTTCCAAACTAATTCATTATTTTACTGTATGTTATTTATATGTTAACAGCTGAAAGAGAATCTATTACTGCTTAACCCATTCACCTAAGCCAATATACCCTCGTGGAGTTAGGTCAGTATGTCCTAGGCTGATAGTGGCGCTTGAGCCAGTGTGCAAGTCCGTCGAGTCCCGGAAACAAAACCCTTTCTGTTATGTTGGCCTGATCCAGCTTATCCCTAATTTCCCATTTTAAATGCTTTGGAATAATCAGCCGACGGTATAGGTCAGGGTGATCCACCAGCCAATTGTCGAATATTTTTGTAGGAGATGACATAACCGAAAAAAGGGCGAACTGATTAACTATTCTGTCGTCGAGCGACGGAGGTTCAAAAAAAATGGCATGCCCGGGGCCAATAACTTCATCGAATTTTGAAAGCGATGTAAAATGCTCCTCCAACATTTCGAGGGTGAAAGCATTGCATTTCTCGTCGTGCAAAATGGAAAGAAGAGGCTCAGGCGAAAGTTGATTGATTTTCACAAAATCGACCTGCCAAATAACCCCATCAATATCAAACTTGTCGGTATTTGACGTAGCAAAATGCATCGCTACAAAGGGCGAGTAGGTCCAATCCATCAATCGGGTAGCCAAGCCATGGTGCTGCGCCAATACCAATGATCTCCATTGTGTATTGGTCTGATTTGGTTCGGAAGTTCGCGCATATTTACGAAAATTGCGTAGAAGGTGATATTCAAATTCAGGATGGTTTCCGCTGTTCCGAAGGAAACTGTTTTTTAACTCATAACTGGAATCCGATAGCCCGCGAAAGGCAAAATTGCTACGGTAACGACTCATTTCTGGCTTCCAGCTGTCGAAATAAATTTCCTGAGACAGGTGTTCCCAACTTTGAATGAAAATATCGTTTTTGGTAATATTGCAGCCCATGGGAGTGATTTGAGTGCAATGTACAAAATTACTTAAAGCTGCACAATGGGAGTTTTAACCCACCCGAATGCTGCTCAGCAAGCGCTTTGTTATGAAGGGGTAGTTTTTGCTACCGTTTCTCGGAATTGCTTTCAATCGCTGGTCCAACCTGCTCCTGAGCTGCAGGTTTTTCTCCCTCGAATGGGTATGCCTTTTCAACCTTTTCTTTGACCGGCTCAGCGGAAATTGCCGTAGGTTTGATATTTGAAATGGCCGACTTTACAGTTTCCAATGCTGTACCAATGGTAAGACCAATTAGATAGGAAAGGGCTGAAAAAAGAATGGCTGTTTTCATGACTGCGAAGATTTGTTTTAAGTGGGGACCTACAAAAAAAGAGTATGCTGGGATGGTGTTGAAATCCTGCACTTGACTGTGTGGTACCTAACCATTTATTTGAACGCTTTGTAATAAACTTTAAAAGTAAGCATTGTGTTTGGCGACACCAATTTTTATCGGTAAACAACCGGTATTTATCCGTAAACAGTCGAATTTGGAGCGACAATTATTTTTTTACCTTTGAAATTTGGCCAAATTTGTCACTCATTTGATTTACATCTGTGCCAACAGTAAACTGTTAAACGTCATTTTTACCTAAGGTATGCCTAAGAGGGTAAGAAAGACCCAATTTTACAAATAATCTCTTTAAACCAACAAATTGTCCATTATGAAAAAAGCATTTTTTACATCGTTGCTAATAACTACTTTGATATTGGCCAGGGCTCAGGAAATCAGCTATAAATTAGAAGAGCTAACGGCTCCCGAATTTATAGATGCAGTGGCAAAAAGCTCAGAAACCATAATTTTACCCATTGGTGTTTATGAAAAACACGGAGCCCACCTTCCCCTTGGAACAGATGTTTACATTGCACGTGAATTGGCCCTGCGTGCAGCTGCAGAGGAGTACACAGTGGTCTTTCCCACATACTATTTCAGTCAGATCAACGAGGCCCGACAGCAACCCGGAACGATAGCCTACTCTCCATCGCTCATTTGGAATGTTCTGCAGGAAACCCTCGATGAGCTGAACCGCAACGGATTTAAAAAAATCATCATTGTGAATGGGCACGGCGGCAACAGTGCTTTTTTGAACTATTTTGGTATGGCTCAGCTTTCGGAACGGCGTGATTATACCCTATACTGGTTTCAGCCGACTTACGACCAAGAGGTGATGCGCAAGGCAGAAGCGCTGAGCCAACGCGATATTTACGATCAGCACGGTGGCAACCGCGAAACCAATATGATGATGGCCATTGCGCCAGAACTTGTTTACACCGACCGCGCTGGTGAACAGTCGGGCGTTGATTTGGCCCGTATGAGCCACCTTCAGAACATCTACTCGGGCATTTGGTGGTACGCCCGCTATCCCAATCACTATTCGGGCGATGGAAGTAAATCGAATGCCGAAGCAGGAAGTCTGATTGTTGATCATCTGGTTAAGCAGTTGGTGCGCACCATTCAATCCATTAAAACCGATGAGGTGGTTCCGAATCTCCAGAACCAATTTTTTGAGGAGGCTGAGAACCCACTAAAGACAAAACAGTAATTAAGGGTATATTTTTCTATTTTTGCCGCCTAAACAATTACCGATTATGACAAAGAGTCGTGTTAATGTAATCACCATGGGTTGTTCCAAAAACCTGGTCGATTCTGAGGTCCTGCTGAACCAGCTCCAAAGGGGTAAGTGGGAGGTCGTCCATGATGGAAATGGAGGAGGATTCGATGCAGTAGTTATCAATACCTGTGGATTCATTCACGATGCCAAGCAAGAGTCGATCGATATGATTTTGGATTACGCATCCGCCAAGAAAAAAGGTGACATCGGTAAGTTGTACGTTATGGGCTGCCTGTCGGAGCGTTACCAGAAGGAGTTGGAAGAGGAGATTCCCGAAGTGGATCGCTATTTCGGAAAGTTCGATCTCAAGGCAATAGCTGGTGAGCTTAAAGTAGCCTATTATCCGGAATACATATATGAGCGAAAAATTACCACCCCTTCCCATTTTGCCTATCTTAAAATTTCGGAGGGGTGCAACCGCAATTGTGGATTTTGCGCCATCCCGATGATGACGGGTCGCCATGTTTCCCGGTCGATCGATGATTTGGTGCTTGAAGCGCGTTATCTTGCCCGGAACGGAGTAAAGGAGTTGCTGATCATAGCTCAGGATCTATCCTATTATGGCATTGATTTATATGGTAAAAACCGACTCGCCGATTTGATAACGGAAGTTTCTGCTGTCGAGGGGATTGAATGGATCAGATTGCACTATTTGTATCCATCGAGGTTCCCATTCGATATTTTGCCGGTAATGCGTTCGAATAAAAAGGTGTGTCGATACCTCGATATGCCGCTCCAGCATATTGCCGATCCGGTTTTACAACGGATGTTGCGACACGTTACCCGCACCGAAACGGAGCAACTGATCAATCGTGTTAAGAAGGAAGTCCCCGGCGTTGCGCTTCGTACCACCATGCTCGTTGGTTATCCCGGAGAAACCGAAGCCGACTTCGAAGTGCTTAAGGAGTTTATAAAGGAGACCCGGTTTGAGCGGCTGGGTGTTTTTCCCTATTCGCACGAAGAAGGTACATATGCCTATAAACATTACACCGACGATGTTCCGGAGGAGGTCAAACAACAGCGAGCCGATGAAATTATGGCGCTTCAGCAATCGATCTCTCTGGAGTTGAATGAGGATAAAATTGGTCTTAGGTTTCAAGTTATCGTTGACAGAGCCGAACAAGACAAATTTGTTGGAAGAACCCGTTTTGATTCTCCGGAGGTGGATGGTGAGGTGATATTTACGAGTAGCAGAGAATTAAAACCTGGCGATTTCTTAGAAGTCCGAATCAACTCTGCCGAAGATTATGAC
>CAYGIQ010000074.1:0-13040 GCA_964349885.1 uncultured Prolixibacteraceae bacterium
GTTCTCGAACCTGGTTTTTCAAATAGGTTCGGTATATATTCATATTTTTTCCCTGATTCAAATTTGCATACTCCTCAGTATTGCTTACTCGCTGTGGATGGACCCGGTCTATCGTAAAATGGGGATGGTGCCAATCGATGAGGGAATAATAGAACCCCACCCCTAGTCCTTCGGCCCTAAAAGCCTCGACCCACTCCCGAATCAAATCTTTACCATAGGGAGTATTGCCTGCATGATAATCGGTATACTCCGACACGAAAAGACAGAATCCGTCGTGATGTTTGGTGGTAATTACCGCATACTTCATGCCAGCGGCTTTAGCCTGCTTGGCCCATTCACGAGGATTGTAAAGATCAGGGTCGAAATAGTTGAAATATTTCTGATACTGTTCATTGGTTAATCGTTCGTGGTTTTTCACCCATTCATGTCGCGCAGGCATTGCATAGATCCCCCAATGAATAAACATCCCAAACCGCGCATCGGTCCACCATTTCATACGGGCCGTTTTGTCGGCCGGGGTTTCCTTCCATTTGAGCGGCTGAGCGAACAAAGCACCCATCGTTAGGACAGTTAGCAGTATTAGCATCGTAATTTTTTTCATACAGGTAAGGTGTTGGTTTATGGTTTTTACATCAATTCGAATGTTTCTTCGGTCCTTCTACAAAGTATGCTGCAGCAATGAATGCCCCATTGATTAGAACAATATGAAAATGTAACCGAGCACACCTCTTTGTTTCAAGTTACTTTAACGGCGTATCGGGTTCTTTGGCCATATGGTTGTAAGCCAGACGATCGACCAACGACGGAAAAATTTTATGCAGCAACACCGTCAGTTTGCCTTCCACAAAAGTCAATACCAGTGAGCGTTTTCTACGAGTTACCCCATCGTAAACATAATCAGCAACGGCTTCGGCCGACATCATTTTCGATTCATCGCGAGGAGAATCCCCCTGTGCATTGCCCAAAGCATTGAGCGCAGATTGCCGAACTTCTGAAGCCGTAAATCCAGGAGCTACCAAGAGCACGTGCAAGCCAGTCTTTAGATTTTCGGTGCGAAGGGTGTCCAAAAATCCGCGAACGGCAAATTTTGATGCCGAATAGCCCGATCGACCGGGAAGCCCAATATGCCCTGCAATTGAAATAATTCCTACCACCGATCCTTTGGAAGCAAGAAGGTAAGGCATTGCAAATTTCGTACAGTAAACCGTTCCCCAAAAGTTAACGTCCATTAGCCGTCGCATGACCGTTAGGTCAACCTCTTCAAAGATGGCGCGCATCGAAATCCCGGCGTTGTTGATGAGCACATCGATGGTTCCGAAGTGTTGTACGGCAGTCTCGATGAGCATTTTACAGTCCGTTTCGAGCGACACATCTGCAGCCACTACCACAACCTCTGCAGGAGACAATTCTGTCTGCAGCTGCTCAAGCCGATCAAGCCTGCGCGCTCCCAAAACCAAACTGGCTCCCTCCGAAGCATATTTGCGGGCTAGTGCCTCCCCTATTCCAGAGGACGCTCCGGTAATAACAACAACGCGCTTATCCATTTTCTGAAAGATTTCATGCTATTGCAAAGATAAAAAAGCGATTAACTTTACACCCTGTTTTTGCAACGGCACTGCCGATTTTGCAAGTTAAGCCTGCACATCGACCAATATATCGATGCCAAAAAAAATAGATATGAAACAACTGGTATGGTATCTTTTAACATTGTTACTGCCCTTTGGTCTGATCGCAGGGGAGAAAACAGTTCGAATAGCTTTTACTACCGATATTCATGGTGCCATTTTCCCAGTAGACCACCTCAACAACCGCACGGATGCCCCGTCGATGGCTTCCCTTCAAACCTGGCTTGATTCGACAAGAGCAGTTGGTCCGGGAAATCTGATACTACTCGACAATGGCGACCTGATTCAGGGAACACCTTCAGCCTATTTTGCCAATTTTGTTCAGAAGAAACCAAACAATCTTTTTTCCAGAATATTAAACCACCTGCAATTTGATGCAGCCACTGTGGGCAATCATGACATCGAAGCCGGACCCGACGTATATTATCGTTTGCAACAGGAATTTAATTTTCCATACCTGGGGGGCAATGTCGTCCGAAGCCATGATGGAGAGCCTGCTTTTGTGCCCTACACCATAATTGAGAGAGATGGCATCAGGGTGGCTGTACTGGGGTTGACAACGCCGGGTATTCCCAACTGGCTTCCTGTCACTTTATGGCCGGGACTTGAATTCCAACCTTTGCTGGAATCGGCAAAGCATTGGGCATCGCACATTCAAATACATGAAAAACCCAATGCAATTGTTGCGTTGCTTCACACAGGCATGGGCAATCGGGAAGTTCCGACGACTAGTGCCATCATCGAAAATGCAGGTCAAATAATCGCCAAAGAGGTTGTTGGCATTGATTTGGTCCTCCTTGGGCACGATCACCGCGCACGTTCAGAGTCTGTAATCAACCGCAACGGAAAGGAGATACCGGTTATTAATCCGGGTAGCAGCATTCAAAGAATTGGGTACGCCGAAATGGTTTTTGAATCGGACCCTCATCAGGAATATGTTTTAAAAAATACCAACACCCAGCTCATCGACATTGGAAATATAGTTCCATCAGCTGCTTTCCTGAGAACTTTTAAGTCCGACAAAAAAGCGGCCGATCGTTATGCTCTTAAGAGAATAGCGCAACTAACGGAAGCTATGGACGCAGGTGAAGTACTTTTTGGCAGTGCCGCTTTTACCGATCTCGTGCATGATTTTCAACTCAGCCATACCGGAGCTGACATTTCCTTTACAGCGCCTCTCTCCACAACCACCAGTCTAGCTGCTGGCTGGATGACAACCACCGATATGTTCAGATTGTATCGCTATGAAAACTACCTCTATCTAATGGAGCTATCGGGTCGGGAAGTAAAAGATTACCTCGAATTTAGCTATGCGCTTTGGTTTAACACAATGCGGACGGCCGAAGATTATCTGCTCAATTTCAGAAAAGATTCTTCTGGACGTGAGACACTGACCAACAATGGCAGACTAGCTTTGGCCAACCCGTCGTTTAACTTCGATTCGGCAGCCGGCATCAGGTATACCGTTGATGTAAGCAAACCTGCCGGCGAGCGCATTACCATTGAAGCCTTCGAAAATGACACCCCCTTCGCTGAAGATGCAAAATACAAGGTAGCCATTAACTCCTACCGGGGAAGTGGTGGAGGTGGGCACCTGACTACAGGAGCCGGGATCCCTCACCACTTATTGGCCGAACGAATCGTGTATACGTCGGAACGCGATATTCGGTCGCAGCTAATGGAGTATCTTAGAGAGCGTCGCACATATACTCCTGCTGCCAGACACAATTGGAAGGCAATACCAACCGACTGGGTTGAAAGTGGACAGGAGAAGGATCTAAAAATGGGATTCTAACCTCTGTGAAAATCAGGCATCCTTAACGCAGCGGAAGCCAAGATGCATCATACCAGAGTCGGGCGACGACTTCATTCGGGAAGAGGCACGGTAGCCTGCACAATAGGAGTCGTTGCATAAAAAAGAACCCCCTCTTATGCTTTTTTTAGGTACACCGGGTTCCATAGGATCGTATGACACATCAGGACCTTTGGGATTGTTGGCAACACTTCCACGACGGAAAGATTGATAATAGTCGTGATGGTACCAATCGTCTGTCCATTGCCAAACGTTGCCAGCCATATCGTACAATCCAAAGCCGTTGGAAGGGAAACTGCCCACCGGAGATGAAGTAGGAAATCCATCGTCGGCAACATTTAAATACGGAAACTGCCCTTGCCAGTAATTGGCGTGGCGTGGCGTAACGCGCTCCATGCCCCAGGGATAGATAAAATTATCGTTCCCTCCTCTGGCAGCATATTCCCATTCTGCCTCTGTAGGCAGTCGTTTTCCCGCCCATTCAGCATAGGCCGATGCATCGTACCAAGAGACATGCACCACTGGGTGGTGTTCCTTTCCTTCGATACTGCTTCCCGGCCCTTCGGGATGTTGCCAACTGGCACCCGGAACCCAGCTCCACCACTGTGCGTGGTCATTTAACGAAACCTGGCGATCAGGAACCGAAAAAACCATGGAGGCAGGAACAAGAGCCTCATCGGGTGGTTTTGGGGTACCCGGTGGGAGCTGTTTCTTGATCTCCTCCCAATCGGGTGCATTTTCAGCAGTGGTAATGTAACCTGTGGCAGCAACAAAAGCACTGAACTGCGCATTGGTAACAGGGTGAACATCCATATAAAAACTGTTAACCTTTACCCTGTACTGAGGAAACTCATCGGGTCGCGAAAATTCATTCTCTCTGGCGCCCATCGTAAATTCTCCACCTTCGATGCGAACCATACGACCAGCAATTCGATCATTTTCGCTTAATGAGGCTGCATTTGCTAGGGAATCCGTTAAGTGCTCTGAGGAAAACCTACTGGAAGATGTTGGCATGCAGACTTGTTCGGTTGCGTTTTCAGCTGAAATCGTTTCAGAATTGTGTTGCTGCGATGGTGCGCTGCAGCCTGCAATGTAAAAGAGTATGATGGTGGGCAAAAAATAGCGATGCATAAATTTCAATTTTCGCTAATATAAACATTTTACCCATTAAGAGACTCAAATATCTTTTTTGTGCAATTATGTATTCGTGACAATGGTATCGATATACAATAACCGGATATTCTACCACGCACCAGAGACATCCAATTGGGCATGTTTAAAGGGTAAAATGATCCCTATCGCCCAACACAGGAAATTTTTCTCTAAAAGTCAGCAGTTCAGATTTTGAAAGGGTAAAAGTTTTGTGGATTACTTGATCTCCCATAAAAAAAACATCACCTTGGGGATCGACCAATGCAGAGTCGCCCCAAAATTGGAGATCCATACCATCGATACCAACGCGGTTTACCGCAGCGCAGTAACATTGATTTTCGAGCGCACGGGTAACCACCATGTTTTTCCAAACATGGTGTCGTGGCATGGGCCAGTTGGCTGTGCAAACCAGAAGGTCGTAATCGTCGTGATTGCGGCTCCAGACCGGGAACCGCAAGTCGTAGCAGATTATGGGCCGTATGCGCCATCCGAGGTATTCCATAGTTACGCGGGTATTCCCGGGCGTATAATGCAAATGCTCTCTCCCCATGGTGAATAGATGGTGTTTATCGTACCATGCGACCGACCCATCGGGAGCAACCAGAACAAAACGGTTGTAAAATCGACCATCCTCCGAAATAATGAGGGATGCCCCTAAAGCAGCCTTGAGTTGTACCGACTGCTCTTTCATCCAGTTTAAGGTTTTACCCTCCATGTTTTCTGCCAACTTGTGGGTCGACATTGAAAAACCGGTTGTGAACATTTCCGGAAAAAGAATCAAATCAGTTTGGGGTAGCTCCTTCATCAGATCGCTATATTTCTGCAGATTTCTTGAGCAATCTTCCCATACAATATCCGACTGTACAATGGTGAGATTCAATAAAGCTTTTTGCATGGTAATTTTGAGGTTAAAACCGATTAATGACCATAATGCCCATTTGGCTGAAGCTATCCATACGCGTCAATTCGAGTACGCCTGACTCCAGCGAAAGGGTACGGGTTATCAGCCTTTCGGGGTGTAGTCGACCCGCAGCAATCATATCAAGCATGGAATTGTAACGGTGCGCCTGCATTCCGTGGCTACCTATAATTTCAAGCTCCCAAGCGATAATCCGATCCATAGGCACAATAGGCTGCCGGTCGCTGGCCAGCATGAGTCCGACCTGTACATGCCGGCCCCGCTTGCGCAGAGAGAGGATACTGTTTAAACAAGTCTCTTTGCTTCCGAGCGCATCGACCGATAAGTGCGCTCCACCGCTGGTAATCGCCCTGATGGCATCTTCAACATTGGCACACGCTCTGGCATTAATTACTGCTTCTGCACCCAGATCAATTGCCCATCGCAGCCGCTCGTCGTCTATGTCGACCGCTACTACCCTTGCCCCCGATGCTGCTGCAATCATTACCGCCGACAATCCTACGCCCCCAGAGCCATGCACAGCTACCCACTCTCCGGCAGTAACGTGTCCCTGGTCGACAACAGCCCTCCAGGAGGTAACAAACCGACAACCCAAGGCTGCAGCTGTTTCAAAGGACATTGCTTCAGGCAAACGAACCAGATTTTGGTCTGCATACTCGATAGCAACATATTCGGCAAAGGATCCCCACGCTGTAAAACCGGGCTGAAACTGGCGATCGCAAACTTGTTGATTGCCGCTCAAACACTGGCCACAGGTACCGCATCCTCCAACAAAAGGCACAGTTACACGGTCGCCCAACTTAAAATTTGTAATTCCCTCCCCTATTTGCACAATTGTACCCGACAGCTCATGTCCGGGAACATGGGGTAACTCAATATCGGCATCATGCCCCATCCAGCCATGCCAATCGGAACGACACAATCCGGTGGCACCAACCTGCACAATAACGCATCCCGGTTTACATACCGGATCCGGAAGCTGCTCAACGGAAATCTCTCCGCCAAAGGTACGATAGATGGCTGCTCGCATGCTGATTAATCTTCTGTTGTAAAAAGCTCAGGATTCTTACCCACTACCCCAAGGTCGCGGTAATATGCCTTCATCCGTTTTAGGTCGCTTTTGGCATCAGCGGTAATCTCGAAGGTTTCGTACCAACCGATTCGCTTCCGTCCCCAATCGAAAAAGGCCAAATATACAGTAGCGCCCGACGCACGGGCGATGATATGAAATCCCGCCTTCCAATCGCGGGTAAGTTTTCGGGTACCTTCAGGGGTAATCGCAAGGTGAAGTGTTTCCCTCTGTTCAAATTCACGCAGCAGTTGCTTTAATAACGAGGAACCTTTCGATCGGTCGACCGGTAAACCACCCATTGCCCGAAGCAGTTTTGAAAGCGGCCAAAAGAACAGTTCCTTTTTAACTACAATATTGGCAACGCCCCCTAAAGATGCGTAATAGACCCAAGAAATTACAAAATCCCAGATGCTGGTGTGTGGAACGCCGATAATGATAGCCTTTTTGGTTGGGGCTACACCGCCCACAACTTGCCAGCCCATCCATTTCAGCAGTAGTTTACAAATTTTTTGCAGCATAATTAGTCAATGAAGTTGATTTCAAAATGGGTAGCCGAAGCATAACGCTTGAGCAATTCTACCGAATGATTGCAGGCCGCCTGAAGGGTATCGTTGGCACCAAATCCAATTAAAACCATAAGGAACCGGCGAGTATTAACGCCCACGGCAGTGCGCTCCGAATCGCTGGTGGGCGTGCCAAAAGGACCCATTTTGTCGCGAAAAACCGGGAGATTCTCAATATTAAGGGCCCCTCTGCCGATTCCAATGTAGGGTTCATTGGCCTCGCCAAGACCCATCACAATATCGCCCTGAATGGCGTCAGAATCATAACCGCCAATAGAAAAACCGTAGGCAATAGACACCAAGTTCAATAAATCGACAACGTTGTTGATGCGGTAAAGAGATTTTTCTTTTACAACCCTGCGAATAAGAGCTTCGGCCGATAATCTGTAGCGTGCCGGATCCTTGCCACACGCTTTATAAGCAATTCGGGAGGCCCTAATCACTGGCAGCGAATTGATTTGATCGAGCTGAACGGATTTCTCCAGAATGCCGCATTGATCTTCGATCAGCGACCACAAGTCATCAGAAGATGGTTCAACCACTACACGACAGGCAATACATCCCAACCTAAGTGCAGGGACCCGCTCTTTTAAAACAGCAGCAATAGCTATCATGATCTGTCGATCTGGTTTTTATTAACGTTTGTGGCCTAAATCCGAGATCAAATTTAACAAGGAATATGAAACCAGCATAAGGATTCACGGCCTAAATATGGGAAAACAAAAACAGGCTCGAAGCCTGTTTCTGTTTTATTATCGATTCTAACGCCCATAGGCGTTAGCAACCAAGTACACAAGGTATACCAATAAGTATCAATTGCACACTATGGAATCAGTATTCGTCTTCATTAAAGAAGAAATCGTCTTTGCTGGGATAGTCGGGCCAGATATCTTCAATGCTCTCGTATATCTCGCCTTCGTCTTCAATTTCCTGAAGGTTCTCGATTACCTCCAACGGTGCTCCTGAACGGATTGCATAATCAATCAGCTCATCTTTCGTTGCTGGCCAGGGAGCATCTTCCAGTTTTGATGCAAGTTCTAAAGTCCAATACATAGTTTATGTGTTCAAAAAGGTTAAAAACTCCTTTTTTAAATTTCCGCGAATATAACAAAAAAACAAGGTTTAGACCTGATGCACGAAATAATTATTTATGTTCCCATAAAATATCGCCAATTCCTTGATCTTTAGCGAATTTACGAGAAAGCACAAATAAAAAGTCAGACAAACGGTTGATATATTGTACAATAACTGCATCAATCTCAGTGGTGGAGGCAAGCTCAACTATACGTCGCTCTGCACGTCGGCAAACGGTACGGGCAACATGACTATAACCCGACAACAGAGTGCCCCCTGGCAGTATAAAACTTTGAAGTTCAGGTAGATCCCTTTCAAATTCATCAATTGCATTTTCGAGAAGTGCAATATCATCGGTATTTAATACCAATCGATCGGTAATCGGCCTTCCGCTTTCATCCGAGGCGAGTTTAGAACCAATTACGAAGAGCTTATGCTGAATTGTAGTCAACAATTCCCGCACTCCTGTAGATTCGACAGCGGCTACAATTATTCCAAGGTAGGAATTGAGTTCATCAACCGTACCATAAGCATCGAGCCGCAAATCACTTTTCATAATGCGGCTACCTCCTACCAGACCGGTGGTGCCATCATCTCCGGTTCTGGTGTATATTTTAAAATCCATGTTTAAGCGTAAATTGGGTTAGGGTTAATGATATCCGACTCAACATTTCCATCTTTAAGGCGAATGACCCGGTGGGCATGTAGGGCAATGTCTTCTTCGTGGGTTACCATCAATATAGTATTGCCTTTACGGTGAATTTCGGCAAACAACCGCATGATCTCCTCCGAAATTTTACTATCGAGGTTTCCTGTTGGTTCATCGGCAAGAATAAGCGATGGGGTATTGACCAGGGCCCGGGCAATTGCCACACGCTGGCGCTGACCACCCGACAGCTCATTAGGTTTATGTTCAACCCGATCTCCCAGACCTACATCTTCCAGTATACGCATGGCTATCTCCTCGCGACGATGTTTTTTCTCCCCGGCATAAACCAGTGGCAGCATAACATTTTCCAATGCAGTGTTTCGGGGCAAAAGGTTAAATACTTGGAAAACGAATCCAATTTCCTTGTTTCGAATCCCAGCAAGCTCATTATCAGACATGCTGCTAACTTCCTTGCCACTAAGCGTGTAGGAACCACTTGTGGGGGTATCCAGACAACCGATAATATTCATCAATGTTGACTTACCAGACCCCGAAGCACCCATAACGGCAACATACTCGCCTCGCGATATGTCGATAGAAACCGATCGTAAGGCATGCACAACTGAGGGACCTACCTTATAGTTCTTAACGATATTGTTAAGCTGTATTACTTTATCCATGATCTAAATTTTCTGATACATCAGTATGCACTTTTCCCTTTTATTACAAAATTTTCCTTCTGAAAACGCTCGTTAAAGAATGCGATTCCAGAACTTTTTAAACGATAAGTCTGACTTACCCTGCTGTCGTTAATCAATCTCTCAAAACAAAGCAAACTTCCATTCTGTTCAAAGTCGAAGAAAATCCAGATGGAATTGGTAGCCCCCAACTGAATAACAGGTTCAGTGGGTGCATCGAACCAAACTATCACTTCATTGGTAAGGCTTAATTCAACATCGGGTCCGTGCTCACATTTAACCTCCGGATTTGAAATGCCTTTTGATACAACCCGAAACCACTTTTCCCCATCTTTTCCCATAAGTACGATACGTTTGTATCGAACAAACTCTACCAGCCGTATGATGGCCGCCACTTTTCGGTAGGCCAAGCCGTTGGCTAAAGACACCAATTCAGGTCTCGATGTAAGGTTGTCTTTGGCAAACAAAATTTCCGAAACAAGCTCAAAGGCAAAAGGTGAATGAATATGGTTGCCCCTAGGATTGCTGACGATGGTATTTACTTTTATTGGTGTCAATTCCTATCTTTGCTGTATGTCTGAATTTCTCGACCAAGATATTAAGTTTTTACCGGGCGTTGGACCAAAAAGAGCCGAATTATTGAAAAAAGAGCTCGGATTCGAGACATTCAGGGACTTGCTTTACTATTTCCCCTACAAATACATCGACCGCACAAAATTTTACACCATTGGGGAGGTGCACGCTCTCATGCCACATGTTCAAATTCGGGGGAAAATTCTCCGAGCAGAACTGGTGGGTCATGGCCCAAAACAGCGGTTGGTTGGTCAATTTACCGATGGTAACGGAACACTGGAACTGTTATGGTTTCAAGGCGTAAAATGGCAAAAAGAGCAACTCCGGCTGAATACCGTGGCTACTATCTTTGGGAAACCAGCCGAATTCAATGGGCAATTCAGCATTGTACATCCAGAGATTGAATACGAAGGAGATGAATCTTTTATAAAACCTGGATTGTTTCAAGCCCATTACATCACATCAGAAACCCTGAAAAAATCCTTTATCAATTCGCGCCTGATTCACAAGATGGTTCTTCAGTTGCTGGTCAGGATGGAGGATAAAATTCAAGAAACGCTGCCCAATATTCTACTTCAGACTTTAAAACTAATGCCTTTGGAGAAGGCACTCCATCAGGTCCATAAACCTGACACATCGCTTGATTTGAAAAATGCCCGCTTTAGACTAAAATTCGAAGAACTGTTTATTATCCAGCTAAAAATCCTGAGTCTGAAACACAACCGCGACAATAAATTCAAAGGGTTAATTTTCAAGGCGGTTGGACACAATTTCAACAGCTTCTACCACAATTTCCTACCGTTTGAACTAACTGGTGCACAAAAAAGGGTACTGCGGGAAATAAGAAAGGATATGGGCCGAAATGTCCAAATGAACAGGTTGTTACAGGGCGATGTGGGAAGTGGAAAAACATTGGTCGCCCTTATGTCGGCGCTCATAGCAGCCGATAATGGATACCAGGCTTGCCTGATGGCTCCCACCGAGATCCTTGCGCAGCAACACTTTGCCTCGGTGGCACGAATGGTTGATGGCATGGGGCTTACCATCGGATTGCTCACCGGAAGTACCAAGGCAGCCCAACGCAAAATAATCCATGAACAACTCGCGGAAAATAGGATGCAGTTGCTGATTGGAACGCATACGCTTATCGAGGATAGTGTTAATTTCTCACACCTCGGATTGGTAATCATCGACGAACAGCACCGTTTTGGAGTGGCTCAACGAGCCCGGTTGTGGCAAAAAAACGAGGCTATACCGCCCCATGTGCTGGTTATGACGGCAACCCCAATACCCCGAACACTCGCTATGACGGTTTACGGTGACTTAGATGTTTCGGTTATCGATGAATTGCCGCCGGGCAGAAAGCCCATTCAAACCATGCACTTCTTCGACAACAAGCGAGCAGATTTGTATGCTTTTCTGCGGAAGCAAATCGAAGCGGGTCGGCAGGTCTACATTGTTTATCCACTGATTACCGAATCTGAAAAAATGGATTTCAAAAATCTGGAAGAGGGATTCAGACAGGTTTCAGAAGTATTCCCAGATTGCGATATAGCCATGGTGCATGGCAAACTAAAATCTGCGGAGAAAGAGGCAGCCATGCAACGATTTAAAGAGGGGCAATCTAAAATAATGGTTGCTACAACAGTAATAGAAGTTGGGGTCGATGTTCCCAACGCATCGGTTATGGTCATAGAGAGTGCCGAAAGATTTGGCCTTTCGCAACTGCATCAGTTAAGGGGAAGGGTTGGCCGCGGAGCAGACCAATCGTATTGCATACTCTTGTCATCTTACAAAATAACCACTGAAAGCAAAAAACGGCTGGCCACAATGGTGCGCACCAACGATGGGTTTGAAATTGCTGAGGTGGATATGAAATTGCGCGGACCCGGCGATATAGAGGGAACACAGCAGAGCGGCATCGGATTCGATCTAAAAATTGCCAACCTCGCAACCGATACTAAAATTCTCGAAACTGCACGCAACATGGCTAGCGATGTTCTGGAGAAAGATCCCCGCCTCGAAACTTCCGATTATGCAAGCTTGCGGAAACTGTTGGTAAATTCCCGACAAAAAACCGATTTTGAATGGAGTGCCATCAGTTAAATATGCTCAAAATCCAAATCAGATTCGTTTTCAAATCAGAGGCACAATCGCATAACTTACTCTCCAGAAAGTGACTTAAATCCTTCTCCCAATATCTCCTTAGTGTCCATTATGGTAATAAACGCATCGGGGTCGATGTCGCGGATGTAACTTTCCAAAATTGCCAATTCGCGGCGACTCACCACTGTAAATATAAGGTCCTTATCGGTTTGCGTGTACATACCTTGACCTTTGAGGTAGGTACCTCCTCTCTCCAGATCAACCAAGATTTTATGCCGTATTAGCTCGTGCTGCTTCGATACAATAAAAAGTGCCTTGTTGTAGTCAGCTCCTTCAAGCGTCAGGTCGATGGCGCGGCCGGTAATAAAGATCACCACCCAAGAATAGAGAGGAATGGCCCAGTCCTGAAAGGCCAGCAACCCAAACAATACGATCACCGAATCGACATAAATCATCAGGCGACCGAGGGGAAGTCGTGTATGCTTGGCCACGATCATTGCTATAATGTCGGAGCCACCGGAGGTAGCTCGTGATTTAAAGATCAGGCCGAGGCCAAAGCCGAGCAGCACTCCCCCAAATACGCTTGAAAGGAGCACATCCTCTACCAATGGGGCATTGCCTACTTCCCGCAAAAGGGATATTCCATCGATAAAGACAGAAGTCAGCACAAATCCAACAATCGTTTTAATGCCAAATTTGGGGCCTAAAATTTTAATTCCCACCCAGGTAAGTGGGATATTGAGCAGCAAACCAAACAATCCGATGGGAAAACCATCAGGCCAAAACTCAAAAACTC
>CAYGIQ010000075.1:0-13024 GCA_964349885.1 uncultured Prolixibacteraceae bacterium
GAGAGGGGGATTCGAACCCCCGGTACGGTTACCCGTACGACAGTTTAGCAAACTGTTGGTTTCAGCCACTCACCCATCTCTCCTATTTCAACGAACAGGCAGTAAAACTGCCATTGCGGCTGCAAAGTTATCAAATTTTTCAGTTCTTCAAAATCTTAATTGAAATTTCAAAACAAGGTATAATTTTCTATCGATGTACCGCAAATCGGCTCATTCCAGAGCCTATGCCCGACACAACGGCAAAATTATTTTTGACTTCAAAAGCCACCACTTCCCCATTAAGAAAAACCGTTTGATCGGGGCGATATAAGGGGAGCCAGACTTCTCCTTCAACATTTGCAGGGAGTTCAACTTCGAGCGTATAAACCTCCTCGTTTCTGAAGGATACCAAAACATCTCCCCTTATGGTAGGATGCTGGATAGAGGCCCACTCAAGATTGGCTGTTTGGGGCTTTATTCTTACCCTGCCGAATCCGGGTTCTATGGGTTCTATACCCATTAATTTCCTTGGGATAAGATTGGCAGGGGCAGCACCCCATGCATGGTTCCAATCCTGATTCGGTTTGTATTTATTGTCCCAAGCCTCTAACGAAATGGTCGAGCCTACCCGTATCATATTGTACCAACTGCGCTCACCTTTTGAGGTAAGCAGTTGCAGTCCATATTGGGCATCACCAGCATCAAACACCCCATCGAGTAAGAACTGAGATCCATAAACACTGCAGGCCATGCCACTCGAGCGCACAAATTCCAATACCCTATCCGTATTACCTTCTGACACCAACCCGAAAGCCAATGCGAACATATTGGCGTGCAACGAAGCATGCTGTGTGTCGAGACCATCGACATACACTCCCCTCTTTTCGTCGAACAAGCGTGCATTGAAATTGCCACGTAACCTGTTGGCTGCCTCTCTAAAATAATCGGACTCCCTGCCGTTGGCCAACACTCCTGCAATCTGCGACATAATTACCAGAGCCCTGTAGTGAAACGCATTGACCACAGTGTTAACATCGGTAAACACAAAACCATCGGTTTCTCCTCCTTCGTCCTTTTCCAGTCCCAAAATCCCTGTGTGAGGCCAATCAACAATGTCGCGAAGCTCGCCATTAAAATAGATCGATTGTAATACATCAGGGGTGACCTTGCCGGTTCGGGTTGAGATAAAGCCCTCATCATCGGCAAGCGAAATAAGTGTTTTGGCAACCAAGTCGGAATAATACGTTTCGAGCGACTGCTTATTTCCGGTATATAAGTAATCTTCCCACGCCATGAGCACACTTTGTAAAATCCATTCGGTGGGCCACGTTGGTTTGTGCATAAGGTATTCGTGCGAGGCCCTTGCCATGCTGTACTCGCGGGCAACGCCATAGTGCGACAACTGATTGATATAGGCATCGGCTTCGTAGGGAATGCGTTCACGATCGCCATCGACATAAATCCCCGCAAAAGAGGTTGCCTTAATCGAATACTGACTGAGATCCCAAACCTGATTAAGCGTAGTATCGGAACTTATAAATCGGGCATCGTTGTCGTCGGTTGGATAGATTACCTCCTCGCGCACTATATCTTGTTTCGTTATGGGGTGGCTGTAACCCTCAAACTCAACATATCTGAATGGATAAACTTCTCCGGTGTAATCAGGCATGAGCACTGCTGCAGGCCTTGTATTCCGCTCATCGGGGGGTATAGCCAGTAGATAGGTATTCCATCCTCGTTTTAACGGAACGGCCATCTGCGTATAGCGGCGTGAACCACCAGGAGCCCGATCGATCCGGTGGTTTTTGAGCACCTCCCCCAAATGTATGCTGATGGTATCGTTAAGTTCTGCAGCATAGAGTCTGAGCCGCAGACGCCCAAAAGCGGCACGCCCAAAATCGACAAAACTGGTAGGACCATCTATTTTGGCAATTGAAACGGGATTTGAATCGTGTTTTTGCAAAGGGTAAACTGCTGTGGCATATTGGGTTAGACTTTCGGCCATTTTGAAACTGCGAATTGCCGACCAATCCGATTCATTTCCATGGTTGTCCCAGACCCTTACACGCCAAAAATAGACACTCCCCGGAGGTAGTAATTTACCAGCATAATCGACATTCACCGAATGGCTGCCGGGCATCTTCCCGCTGTCCCAAAAATCGGGCATACCCGACCGAAGCAATTCTTGTGATGTAGCTACCTGAACGTGCCATGCCACCTGAAGTGTATTGGGTACAACAGTTTTAACAACCCATCCAAAAAAAGGTGTTTGTTGCGCAATTTCAGAATATTGGAACTGTTCTCGATGATTAACAGCCACATTGAGTGGAGTTTGCACCAAATAGCCGTTCAGATGAACGCGATCGGCATATTCTAACATATTAACGGTGAGACGAACCGGTGCCTCCAGAAATTGGGCATTTACCCCTTCAAAAAAGAGCACCATACTAAGCAAAAGCAACATACGTCTAAAATTCCTCATCGCGAAACGGAGTTTGATGGTACAAGGTTATCTTTGGCTGTGGACCGATTTTGCATTTTTCAATGTTTCCAATCATTGGGGGCGGGCCCGGCAGAGCGTTTCTGAATTTATAATTTTGTAATTCCTGCAATTTAGTAACTTTAAGCATTGGTTAAAACTACCTGTGAATTCATGCTCGACAAACAAGTGCAAGGTTGTAGGGTTGAAAGGGAATACAGGACAATCAGGCTGCTATGAGTGGATTCGGTAAATCTGGAAAATTAAAAACCGCCTTTTACGAAAAAGAGCTAAAGAAGCTATTCATTGAACTGGTTAAACTTCAGAACTGGATCAAAAAGGAGCAATTAAAAGTGGTGGTGCTGTTCGAAGGAAGGGATGCAGCCGGAAAAGGTGGTGCTATTAAACGCATTGCTGAGCCTTTGAATCCGCGCATTTGCAGGGTCGTGGCGTTGGGGGTTCCGACTGAGCGAGAAAAATCTCAATGGTATTTTCAACGCTATGTACAGCATTTGCCCGCTGCAGGCGAGATGGTACTGTTCGACAGAAGCTGGTACAATCGTGCAGGGGTGGAGCGGGTAATGGGTTACTGCTCCGACGATGAATATTGGGAATTCCTTCGCAGCTGTCCAAGTTTTGAGCGCATGCTCATCAGGTCGGGAACCATTTTGGTTAAGTATTGGTTTTCGGTGAGCGAGGATGAACAGGAAAAACGTTTTCTAAGCCGGATTAAGGATCCAACCAAACGATGGAAATTCAGTGAAATGGATATTATATCGCGCGAAAAATGGGTTGATTATTCCAAGGCCAAAGATGAAATGTTTGCCTATACCGATACCAAACAATCGACCTGGTATGTGGTGGATGGAGATGACAAACTAAGGTCTAGACTGAATTGCATCCACCATTTGCTGTCGATGATTCCATACAGCGAAGCGGATTTGCCCATGATTGAACTGGGCCCCAGACCCAAGCAGATGGGGTACGTGAGGTCTCCCATCGAAGATCAGACCTTTGTCCCAGATTTCTATGGAGACGCCGCCATCAACATTCAGGAAGTACCAAAGTAAATACATCGTCAATAAAGCCAACTTATTATTCTCTTTCCAACTTCAAGAGCCAGTCTTGATCTAATCGGACGATGCCTCCCGTATATTGCTTCTATAATCGGTAAACACTTTGGCCCTGGATAGAAATCCAAGATATCGGCCATTATCGAGGACAGCAAGGTTGTAGCGACCGGACGTTTCGAAGCGGGCAGCCACCTCTTCCATACTGTCGCGGGGGGAAACAAAGTGTTTGGGCATATACATCAAATCACAGATTTTAACCGAGTCATAAAGGTCAGACTCAAAAATCATTTTTCGAATGTCGCTTAATTTAACCATGCCCATCAGAATACCTTCGTCGTTAACCACCGGAAACAAATTTCGGTGCGATCTTGAAATCGCCGCGGTTAGGTCGCGCAAGGAGGCATCGGGAGAGAGGACTTCAAAATCGGTTTCTATAAGGTCACGTGTCTGCATAAGCCTCAGTACTGCCTTATCCTTATGGTGGGTTATGAGATCGCCCCGCATTGCCAAACGTTTGGTATAGATTGAGTGGGGTTCGAAACGCATTATGGTTAGGTAACTCACCGTAGATGTTATAATTAATGGAACAAACAACCCATAACCGCCGGTAATTTCAGCGGTAAGAAATATGGCCGTTAGCGGGGCATGCATAACACCTGCCATCATTCCTGCCATCCCTGCAAGTGCAAAATTAGGCTCCGGAAGTTGCAACGAGAAGAAAGTATTGAGCATACGAACCAATAAAAATCCAGAAACCGCTCCCATAAACAGAGTAGGTGCAAAGATTCCACCGATTCCTCCTCCTCCAGTGGTAGCAGCAGTAGCCACCACTTTCAGCAGCAATATAATTGTTAACACTGCCAGCAACACATAGGCATTCTCCTTCCATTCGTAAAAAATGGAGTTATTGAGCAAATCTGCGCCGTTCCCGCTAAAGATTTTGATAATGCCGGTATATCCTTCCCCCCATAGTGCCGGAAAAGCAAAAACCAGGGTACTTACCAAAACACCGCCTGTAATCAGCCGAATATAAGGATTGGCTATTTTTCGGTACTGTTGTTCCTGCCACATAACAGCCCGCGTGAAATAAAGGGATATCAGTCCAGTAAAAACTCCCAGCAAAATATAAAAACCGATGTTGTTCACGCTAAAGGCATTAACCATATCAAAACGCATGACCATTGCATCGCCCATAAAAATATAGGACAATGTGGCTGCAGTAATCGAAGCGATGAGCAAAGGAATGAGATAAGCCATTGTCAGATCGAGCATTAGGACCTCGAGCGTAAAGACCAGCCCTGCGATGGGCGCCTTAAAGATTCCTGAGATTGCTCCAGCGGCGCCGCATCCTATCATCAGTGTAACATAGCGGTAGTTTAACTTGAACAAACCGGCCAGATTCGACCCTATGGATGCCCCGGTAAGCACAATGGGAGCTTCGGCCCCAACTGACCCCCCCATTCCAATGGTAAGGCTACTCGACACCATCGAAGTCCATGAATTATGGGGTTTGATCCGGCCGGCCTTTCGTGAAATTGCATGCAATATTTTGGTAACTCCGTGGCTCAGGTCGTCGCGCACAAAATAGCGGACAAAGAGCATCGTGAGGGTAATTCCGATGAGTGGATATGCTAGATATAGGTAGCTGTAGGTAGTGGCTTCGAACCAACCGGTTAATTGAAATTCAACCAAATGAATAAGCTTTTTGAGGGTAAGCGCCGCCAATCCGCTGAAAACGCCCACAACCAAAGCAATGATATACACGAAATTCCGTTCGCTGATGTGCCGAATACGCCAACCAACCAGTTGGTTTATCAATTGCGATGAAGATAGGTTCGAAAGCATTCTCATAAACCCGTTTTTTTGATTCAAAATAACAACCCCTTCTAAATATGAAACTTAATCCCTTTTTCGAAAAATACGTCTGATTTTTTCCCATACCGGTTCACGATCGGTTTCTGCAGCAGGTTGCCGATCCCTCACACCCGGAGCATCATCGTCGCCAAGAGTCTCTTTCCGTCTAAAAATCTCTCTCAGATCGAATGCAGGTCTCAAGCGTTCCACCCATGGTTCCATAGCAGCCATTTGGTCGGTCAGTTGCCGATCGGGAGGATCAAAGCGCTGCACCCTTAAATAGGCAAATTTTGAATCGCTGTATAGTTTGTTGAAAAACTTACCTACAATGGGTAATGCCATATACCCACCCTGCCCATAAGCAATGGTGCGGAAATGTACAGCAGGGTCGTCGGCTCCCACCCAACTGCCTGCCACAATGGTTGGTGTAAATCCAATAAACCAGCCATCAGCGTGATCCTGAGTAGTGCCAGTTTTGCCTGCAAAATCGCCATCTACATTGTAGGTAGTCCGGATTGCCCTTCCTGTTCCTGCATCGACGGCACCCCGCAGCATGTCGACCACCAATCGGCTGTTTTCAGGATCAATACTACCCGCCATTGAGGTTTCAACTTCAAATTGTTTCAGAATTTCGCCATCTGAATTCTCTATCCGTAGCAACACCGCAGGCTTAACCAACACACCGCCATTGAGCAGGGAAGCATAGGCAATAATCATTTCCTGCAGGCTTATCGAAGCAGAGCCGAGAGCAAGCGAAGGATAGCGTGGCAAATCGGCTGTAATGCCAAGAGACTTGGCTACCTGAATGGTTTTGTCAATTCCTGCCTGCATAATAAGATCAACAGCAACGGTATTAACCGATTTTGCCAGGGCTGTCTGCATAGAGTAATATCCCTCGTAATGGTCGTCGGAATTGGAAGGCGACCAATCTTGAAAATCCTGATAAACTTTTCGCTCGTTGGGATAATAGTCGAGTGGAGAGAGGTCCTGCTCAAGCGCTGCAAGGTAAACTATGGGTTTAAAGGTTGAACCCACCTGACGTGGTGCTTTTAGGTAGTCGAATTTGAAATAACGGAAATCGATACCTCCAACCCAAGCTTTGATGTGGCCTGAATTGGCTTCAAGGGCAAGGAAGCCAGCATTCAGCATCTTTATATAGTGCTTCAGCGAATCGAGGGGTGTAGTATGAACACTTGCCAGTCCTTCCCACGAAAAAAGTGTGGCATCGATAGGCTGGTCGAAAGATAGGCGTATTTGTTCGTCGCTTAAACCGGCAGCCTTTTGCGATCGGTAGCGATCGGTTCGGCGCATTGCCCGGTCAACGACCGACTGGTTGCTTCCCCAAGGGTCGCGACCTTGCCAGTGGGTATTGAATACCTTTTGCAGCTGTTCCATATGTTCGGTCATTGCCTGTGTGGCATATCGCTGCATTGTGAAGTCGATGGTGGTATAAATCTTAAGGCCGTCGGTAAACAGGTTATATGGTTCACCGCCGGGTTTGTTTTGCCCAGACAATGCCTCAAGCAGCATTGGACGAATATGTTCCAGCAAGTAGGGAGCAGGCCCCTGATTGTAGGTAATCAAACTGTAGTTGAGGCCCAACGGCATCGACTTAAACTTATCGCCCTCTTCGAGGGTAATATAGTTGTAGCGTGCCATTCGGTCGATAACGGTATTTCTACGCTGCAGCGACTGATCGGGGTAGAGTCTGGGATTAAACAGGGTATTCGCCTTTAATATACCTACCAGAACAGCTGCTTCGGGCACATTGATTTCGGCAGGAGTCTTGCTGAAAAAGCGTTCTGCTGCCACATCGATACCAAAAATATTTTCTCCAAAAGGTACCGAGTTCAGGTAGAGGGTCAGAATCTCATCTTTGGCGTAAATCTTTTCAAGCCGGTAGGCAATAATGGCTTCCCTTATTTTATTGGCTGGAAGAGACACCCATCCCCTTCCGGAGCGTGGATAGAGATTTTTAGCGATCTGCTGACTAATTGTGCTACCACCTCCCGAGCTCCGATCGCGGAGCAATACCGACTTAAAGAAAACCCGCAGCAAAGCAACCTCATCGATCCCCCTATGTTCGTAGAACCGGGCATCCTCAGTTGCCACCAAAGCGTTTAATATTGCCGGCGATATCTCATTGAATGCCACATTGCTTCTATTTTGGACATAATACCTACCCAATATTCTGCCATCGGACGACAGAACCTCAGACGCCACCGGAGTGTTTATTTTTTGAAGTTCTACAGCAGAGGGAACCTTCCCGAAAATCCCCATCCACACCAGAGCAAAAAGCAACAATGGCAGCAAAATAGCAACCAGCCCAATGAATATTCCGTATTTGGTCCAAGAAATCTTATGATTCGCAGTTGCTTTGGTGCTTTGCTTCGGGCGGTGGGCCCTTTTGGGTGAGTCGCTCATTTGTATTATTAATAGTACAAAAATAGCCGCTTTGCGTCAATATTTTTCAAAGTGTCTGACAGAAAGTATACTTTTGCGGTCCCGCTGCCTTTTTTCGAAGCGGATATAAACAGAAATACATGATTACAGTTTCTAATTTGGCCATTCAGTTTGGCAAGCGCATTCTTTTTCAGGATGTAAATTTAAAATTCACTTCCGGCAACATATATGGCATCATTGGAGCCAACGGTGCAGGCAAATCAACCTTCCTCAAAATGTTGTCGGGCGATATCGATTATACCAAAGGATCGGTATCGATGGGTTCGGGCGAACGACTGTCGGTATTGAGACAGAACCACTCCGAATACAACGATTTCACAGTAATGGATACCGTACTTATGGGGTATTCCGATATGTGGCGTGTAATGAAGGAGAAAGACGAACTCTATGCAAAAATTGATTTTAACGAGGCAGATGGTATTAGGGCTTCTGAACTCGAGGAGCAGTTTGCCGATATGGATGGCTGGAATGCCGAAAGCAATGCCGCCACGCTATTGAGCGGATTGGGTATTGGTGAACCAATGCATCAGAAACTTGTGCGCGAGCTCGATGGCAAACAAAAAGTTAAGGTTCTGCTTGCTCAGGCACTCTTTGGAAAACCCGACAACCTTTTGCTCGATGAGCCTACCAATGACCTTGATCTTGAAACGGTATCTTGGCTCGAAAATTACCTGTCGTATTTCGATAATACCGTTTTGGTGGTATCGCACGACCGGCACTTTCTCGATGCAATATGCACCCACATTGTGGACATCGATTTTGGTAAAGTTCAAATGTTCGCTGGCAACTACACTTTCTGGTACGAATCGAGTCAGCTTGCCCTGCGTCAAATGCAATCACAAAACAAGAAGGCCGAAGAGCGACGTAAAGAGCTGCAAGAGTTTATTGCCCGTTTCAGTGCCAATGCGTCCAAATCAAAACAGACCACCAGCCGAAAAAAGATGCTCGAAAAACTGAACATCGATGAGATTCAGCCTTCGACGCGGAAATACCCGGCAATCATTTTTACCCCAGCGCGGGAACCGGGCAATCAGATTCTTGAAGTGAAAGAATTGAGTAAAAAAATAGGCGACACCCAGTTGTTCAGAGAGGTAAGTTTCTCTGTGCAGAAAGATGATAAGGTTGCTTTTCTCTCGAGGGACACAAGGGCGATGACTGCACTTTTTGAGATATTAAAAGGTCACATGGAACCTGACAAAGGCAGTTTTACTTGGGGGCAAACTATCGTAAAAGCCAATCTTCCCTTAGAGTACGACCATCTGTTTAGTAAGGATATTACCCTTATCGACTGGCTTGCGCAATATTCTGAAGACACCACCGAAGTCTATCTGAGAGGTTACCTAGGCAAGATGCTGTTTTCGGGCGAAGAAGTTTACAAAAAGGCCAGTGTTTTATCGGGAGGCGAGAAAGTAAGATGTATGATTGCCCGCATGATGATAAGAAATGCCAACGTAATGATTCTGGATACGCCCACCAACCATTTGGACCTTGAGTCGATTCAGGCGCTGAACAACACGCTGATAAAATTCAAGGGCAACATATTGCTCTCCTCGCACGACCAGGCCTTTATTCAAACGGTTTGCAACCGAATAATCGAAATTGGACCGAACGGTATGATCGACAAGCTGATGGAATACGAAGACTACATCGCAGATGAAAATCTGAAAGTGCAGAGAGAAAAGTTGTATCAGATTTAACCAGCCTCTTAACCTCTTAGGGCGTTAATATATTTATTGATGTATACCTCTTTTTGCTTCGAACGGTATTGCATCACAAACCGAGGATGCTCCAAAGGAATAATCTCTTTGAAGTAACCCTTCTTGAGGTTGAGTTGGTTCAAGAAATTGAAGTTTTTGTTGTTGCCCAGACAAAAACAACGCGATCGGTCGATTCCAAAGGTTAGCTGATGCTCAAGAGATGCAACTATAAATGGTTCAACCGCTTGTTGCAGGGCAGCATCGTCGTAATAGTTGTAATTGACCTCACGATTTTTTGCGTTGCGTTTCACAAAGCCTAGGGGTGATGCAGAAGTAATGTAGAAATCTTTGTAAAAGGCCTCAGTCCCTCCATAAGCCTCAACCACATCATACACAAATACCGAAGAGGGCTCGTGTGTAATCAGTCCGTCGATGGTTATTCCGCACTTTTCCGACAACCGGTGGGTATCGGTGAAAGGAACTCCGGTAACCCCCGCACCCAGCCGGCCAGGATTGATTCCAACAATCATTTTTCGGGGTTGAGAATCGCTGTAGAATTTTCTGTAAAAGGCCGAAGAAGCCTCAAAGGCATGCGGATTTTCACGGTAGGGATTCATTATCCGTATACCCGCAGGTAAATCTTCCACAAAATTCAGGGAACGGTTAAAATCGATAATACTTTCGGAAAAAATCATTGCGCAATGTGAGAAAAGAAATACCACAAATTAATTAGAGACACCACAAATCTAACCCGTTTTTGGTCAAAAATCCATAACTTGTAAAGGTTGTAGCTGCACCCTTAATGCAACGGTGCTATCCTACATCGATTAACCTTAAATTTCTATAAAATGATCACACCAACCATTGGATTCGTAGGTGGAGGTAGAATAACCCGCATCTTGCTACAGGCTTTTGCCAATAAAAAGATCAATTTGGTAAAAGCCACTGTATTCGACATCAACAGCGACACAACCGATCGATTAAAAAATCAGTTTCACGACATCCACATAGGTTCGTTGGAAGAGGCTGCCTCTAAGGAGATGGTTATTATTGCTCTGCATCCGCCGGCAATAATGGAAACACTCGATGCAATAAGGCCATACATAAGCGATAAAACGGTGATAGGATCCTTGGCTCCAAAAATCGATAGTGCGATGATTTTAAGCAAACTGCCACAGGTATCAAGACTGCTGCGCATAATTCCCAATGCGACATCCATCATCAACGAAGGATACAATCCTATATGGTTCTCACCGCAATTTCCAACAGACGAAAAGGATTTGGTTTTCAAAATGCTCGATTTTTTGGGGACTACCCACGAGGTAGAGGAGCATGAACTCGAAGCTTATGCAGTTGTTTCGGCCATGGCGCCAACCTATTTCTGGTTTCAGTGGCAAAAACTTGCTGAACTGGGCGAATCCTTTGGATTAACCAAACGGGCGGCCAACGAAGCCGTGCTGCAGGCGATGTATGGAGCCATCGAAACGTATTACAATGGAGGAATGTCGCCTGCCGAGGTAATGGATCTTATTCCGGTTAAACCCCTTGGCGAAAAGGAGAAGTTAATCGAGGATATCTACGACGAGCATCTTACTGCCCTGTATAAAAAACTGAGTGGCCGATAATGGCCAAGAAACAGGTTAAATGAATCAACGCAAACTGCGTAGGTTCCATAGGAATCGGCGGTACGAGAGGATGCCTGCAACACCCAGTCCGGCCAGAAATCCATACCAAATTCCCACCGGACCTAATTCGAGCGGGAAAGCCAAAACATAACTTATGGGCAAGCCAAGACCCAGATAGGCAAAGAAGGCTATTAACATGGGACCTTTAACATCGGTCATGCCCCTGAGGTTGCCCAACATCACCACCTGCAATCCATCGAATATTTGAAAAAAAGCAGCTACAATAAGCAGTTGTGCCGACAAGGCAATTACCTCCACATCGCTCGAGAAGAAGAGGGGCAGATAATTCCGGAGCAGAATAAACATCAATGCCATAGCGGTCATAAACAACAAGACAAGGTGTGCCGAGGCGTATGATGCCATTCGCATGGCAACAAAATCGCGGGCACCTAGTTGGTGACTGACCCTTACGGTTGTGGCAGAAGAGATACCCAAAGAGATCATATAGGTAGAACCAGCAAGCCCTATGGCCACCTGATGCGCTGCAAGAGGGACCTCTCCCATCCAACCCATCATAATGGCGCCCACTGCGAAAGCTGCAACCTCGACTATCAGCTGCAAAGCTATGGGTATTCCAAAACGCAATAGTTTGACAATCGATTGCAGTTGAATCTTTTGATGGTGGGCAAGAATCAGGTATTTTTTGAGCCTTGTGTCACGCGCAAGGGCGAAAATAAACAGAACAGGCATAATGGCCCGCGATATAAGCGTGCCTACTCCAGCGCCGACGAGGCCCATTTCGGGAAAGCCAAATTTTCCATAAATAAATAGATAATTGAACACCACATTTACGGCATTCGAAATCAAGGTAATGCGCATGGCTATTTTTGTGTTGCCCAACCCTTCGATGAACTGTTTAAAGGTAAAGTAAGCAATCACCGGAATCATGGAGGCCACCAGCCACAAATAGTAGGGTTTTGCAGCTTCGAGAACCTCAGGTGTTTGGCCCATATAGGGCAACAAAAAATATACACTGCCCATAAACAGTGTAATTATAAAACCCGCTACCTGATAGGTAAGCACTCCATTTTTCAACCAGTGTGCCAATTGGCGTAATTCACCCTTACCGTAGGTTTGTCCAGTCAGAGGCGTTAAACCAAACGTAATTCCCATGCCAAAAACCAGTCCGATAAAGAAAATGTTATTGGCAAACGAGGCAGCAGCCAGTTCGACAGTCCCCACCCTTCCGACCATTGCATTATCGATTAGGGCGACGCTGTTCTGTCCCAGTAGCGAGAGAATTACAGGAAAAGCAAGTTGAAGATTGCGGCGGTAATAAGGTAAATAATCCGAAAAAGTCATGGTCTGCAAAGATACAACACAATCCCTATATTTTCTAAGCCAATTTTGATAGATGACCCACCAGTCATTCATCAAAAATAGCCCTTACCAGAAAAAGGATGGATCCAGAAGCAATTGAAACATAAGTAACGGTTAATGGAACGAAAACCAATGAAAATCGTATCAAGCCCTGATAAATAGTTCCCGGCGTATTGAACCATTCAAATGCTCATGTTTCATCAAAAAATAACCACAACTTGCAGATAAGTAAGTTTTCAATAGTTTTTAGAAACTTAAAACCACAAAGTCGAAAAGGCATAATCGACATGGAGCTTTAACAAGATTTATAGCCTAAAAAGACCCCGTTCGTACAATTTTGAATTGGGGACAACCATCAGCATGGAAACTTTTTTCTACTTTCGGCGTTTGAAATTTTGTTTTGCAACCGCAGATTCTGCGGCTCAAACAATTTCCCAGAGTTCTGCCAACGCTGTTTATATTAAAAATAATCAC
>CAYGIQ010000076.1:0-12938 GCA_964349885.1 uncultured Prolixibacteraceae bacterium
CCCTGGTTTGAACCTGGTGCGTGGGGTGGCAACTGGTGTTTGCAAAACATCGATGGATTGAGTGCCTCCGTGCCCAATTATGCCTGGTCGTTCGAACTTATAGTTCCAGAAAATGGCTTACTTTTCGAAAGCTCTGGATTGCTCCTCGAGACAGCGTTCGACACCTTGATGTTTCTGGAGGGAGAAAGTGTTTTGGGAGATGCCTACCCTGTATTTGGCACTGAATTCCCTATCCGATTCGACTTTCTCGACACCTTCGACGGAGGAAACCTTTCAATTCAATGTCATCCGAATAAAGCATACACCGCAGCCCATTTCAATGAAAACTTTACGCAGGAAGAAACCTATTACATTCTTGACACCAAAGAGCAGGCATCTATTTTCTTAGGTTTCCGAGATGATATAGACCCCGTGCAATTTAAAAACACCCTTATTGAAAGTTATGAAAAGCAGCTGCCGGTCGATATCGGCCAGTTTGTAGTGGAACTTCCGGCAGAGCAGCACAAACTTTATCTCATTCCGCCAGGAACCATCCACAGTGCAGGGACAAACAACCTGGTACTCGAAATAAGTGCCACACCTTACATCTTCACCTTTAAACTTTACGATTGGCTTCGGCCCGACTTAAATGGAAATCCACGACCGCTTAACATCGAAAGAGGGATGGAGAATCTGCGTTTCGACAGAAAAGGGGCAATAGTGGAGCAGGAACTCATTTCCCGTCCGGAAACTATATTCCGGGCCGACAATTGGAAACTGGTGCATCTCCCAACCCATGCCGACCACCTGTACGATGTATTTCGATACCACCTCGATGCTGGAGCCAGTGTTAGGGTAAAAACCCACAACAAATTCCACGCTATGAACCTCGTGCAGGGAAATCGACTCATTGTGCAAACCCAAAACGGACACAAACGGCGCATACGGTTTGCAGAAACATTTGTGGTACCCGCCGGAGCCCAGGAATACATCCTTATGAACGATTCGGACTCCCCCATCATGGTAATTCAAGCCTTGGTAAAGGATGCAGAACATATACAGGACGGCACAAACCAATAATAGACTATTCACTTTTCATTGTATTAACTTAAATAAAACCCGATGTTTTCACTCCGTAAATTAACGCTTAGTTGGTTGGTCCTGACAACCGTCTTTTTCCTTTCGTGTGATAATCATTCGGCCGAAATCTGGAAAATTGGAGAGGCCGATCGGAGTGTTGCAGAATTTGCTTTGGCTTCCGATAGGTTTGAGGAGTTTCTCGACTATGACTTTGGCTGGGAGGACAAATATTTTCTTATCGGCCACTCTTCAACATCCACCGACTGGCCATATATTCTACCGGGACCGGCAGACCAATGGGGAGGAACATGGGGCACTGCCGGATGGAGGTCGCATACCATGAACATCCTTTTCGGTGTAGAAAAGATGTCGGACCAACATCCCTGGAAACTTATTGTTTCCATTGCCGACAACAGCAGCACCAAACCACCGCTTTTTAAGGTTTCCGTAAACGGGATGGAATGGAAATTCCAGCTTGAGGCCGGAAGCAGCGACTCCATACAAATGGCTGCCAAAAATCCCTCTTCTCCATCGAAACTTGAAATTGAGTTGCCCGCTGGACTGATAAAAAAAGGAGGCAACAACATCAGCCTAACTACCCTCCAGGGTTCGTGGTTGTTGTTCGATCAGGTGCGCGTTGAGGGACCATCTTCATCACGTATAACTCGGCCCGACAAAATATTCTTGAGAGCAGTCTCCCCGGCGGACTACCAGATACACAGTGCCGTTAATGCAGCACAGCCCCTGCTGGTTGATATTGAACATTTAGAAGGGACTCCGCTTCTATCTGTTTTGCTCGATGGTAAGATCATATTTTCGGAGGTAGTAGAGGCAGGGCGTTACACCTTTGAGGCCCCTATGCCTGCTGTTGCGAAGAAACGAACCAGTCGTTATGAAATCAGGGCCGACAATACTACACTTGAGAAAGGAAAAATAGAACGCAGTGCTGCACCTTTTATAACCCATGCAGGCTATGCCGACACGAAAATGGGAACTGCCCACTCGCGCTGGATGATAGCACCTGGCCCCTGGATGCCCTTCAGTATGGTTAAGATCAGTCCCGACAACCAAAATCGGGGCTGGCAGGCGGGATACGACCCCATATTTGAGAGCATAGGCTGTTTTAGTCACATCCATGAGTGGACCATGGCCGGACTAGGTTTTATGCCAACCAATGGACCATTGCAACTGGAAGTTGGCGACGAAAAGAACCCCGACTCTGGCTACAGATCGCGCATCGATGTTACAAAAGAGCAGGCCCCGGTAGGTTATTATAGGGCACACCTTGCAGATTACGACATTTTGGCCGAGCTTACATCTACCACGCGATGCAGTTTTCAACGCTATACCTTCCCAAGCAACCGCAATGACAACCGTATACTGATCGATCTGCAAATTCCGGCCGAGTATAACTACAAGCTTCAGGAGATTGAGTTCCGACAAACCGGACCCAACACACTGGAAGGGTTTAGCCACCAGTTGTCAGAAAATGTATGGTCAGGGGGCGTTTCGCAGGAGTATACCATTCATTTTACGATCGAGTTCGACCAGTCCATCAAGGGGTTGAGTTTTTGGACAGAGGCAGGGGTGCGCGAAAACCAAACCGCATTCAATGCTGCCCACCCAACCGATGCAGGCGCTATTGTTGTTTTCGATGTTTCCGAAAACAATACCGTTCAGGTACGTACCGGAATCTCTTATGTGAGCATTGAAAACGCTGCTCAAAATCTTTCGACAGAAATCAGCCAACCTTTTGGATGGGACTTTGAGGCGGTTCGACAGGCACATGTCGATAGCTGGGATGAATTGCTGGGCAGAGTTGAAATCACGACCAGCGACCGAATGGAAAAACGCCGATTCTACACCAACATGTATAGGGCATTGTGCAGTCGAAACATCTTCAGCGATGTTGATGGCAGCTGGGTGGATGCCGATGAGGTGATCCGCAAGATGGACGATCCCTCATCGCCGGCACTAGGCTGCGATGCATTCTGGAATACATTCTGGAATCTCAACCAATTTTGGAACTTGGTAACCCCAGAATGGAGCAGCCGTTGGGTAAAATCGCAACTGGCCATGTACGATGCCGGAGGTTGGCTTGCCAAGGGCCCTGCAGGCATGGAATACATACCCGTTATGGTCGCCGAGCATGAAATTCCACTCATCGTGGGCGCCTACCAGATGGGCATTCGCGACTTTGATGCCGAAAAAGCTTTTGAAGCAGCCGTTAAAATGCAAACCACCCCGGCACAGGCTGTCGGAGGGGGCTTTGCCGGAAATCGCGATCTTATTCCCTACCTTCAGTATACCTATGTGCCTTACGACAAAGGTAGGTTTTCCAACACCATGGAGTATGCTTACGACGACTGGACCGTAGCACAATTTGCCAAAGCATTGGGCAAAGAGCAGGAATATGAGACCTTTTCGAAGAGGGGAGAATATTGGAGAAATGCTATTGACGCAGAAACCGGATATGCCAGAATGCGCAATTCGACTGGTGAATGGTTGCCAGATTTTGATCCATTCCAATCGGGACGAAACTACCACTATGTTGAGGGTAATGCTTGGCAGCTAACCTTTTTTGTACCGCAAGATGTGCCAGCTTTGGCCGATTTAATTGGCAAAGAGCGCTTTATTGAACGTTTGGAGTGGGGTTTCGAGGAGAGCGACAAACTAAGGTTCAATGGTAAAAGAGATCAGTATTGGGACTTTCCCGTTGCACAGGGAAATCAGCAGTCGATGCACTTCGCTTTTCTCTTTAACTGGGTAGGAAAACCATGGCTTACACAAAAGTGGAGCAGAGCAATTATCGACCGGTACTATGGACATGGATTATCGAATGCCTACCTCGGCGACGAGGATCAGGGGCAGATGAGTGCATGGTTTGTAATGGCCGCGTTAGGCCTGTTTCAAACCGATGGCGGATGCCAGGTCGATCCGGTGTACGAAATTGCCAGTCCGCTCTTTCCCAAAGTGACCATCGATTTGGGCCATCGGTATGGCCGAGGAAGTACGATCTCCATTGAGGCACGCAATGCATCGCGCAACAACAAATATGTACAATCGGCAGAACTCAATGGCCAACAGCTGAACAGTTTCGCCTTTAAGGCTTCGGAACTACTGAGCGGTGGAACCCTCATTCTGGAAATGGGCCCCGAACCCAACCAACAGTGGGGAATTGAAAACATACCTTAAGCCAATTTCGAAACTAAGGTTGATACCAAACAAGAAAGGGGCTGTTTCATAACGAAACAACCCCTTATATTTTTCATACAACCCCTAGGGATTATTTTTTATTCTTGTCCATATGGGTTTTGTACCGGTTCATGAATTTATCAACACGACCTGCGGTATCAACCAATTTGACCTTACCAGTATAGAAAGGATGCGAAGTATTTGAGATTTCAATCTTAACCAGTGGGTATTCAACACCATCAACCTCTGCAGTTTCACGGGTCTGAACAGTAGAACGCGTTAGGAAGGTATGGCCGTTAGACATATCTCTGAAGGCAACCATTCTGTAACTTTCCGGATGTATTCCTTTTTTCATTGTACCATTGTTTTATTTCGGCCATCGGGCATTTAATTGATAGCACAACGCCTGTGGCAAACATTTATCTACACTCTAAAATCGGGTGGCAAAGATATAGATTGTTTTGGAAAATACAAACCGCTATCTTCAAAAAAATCAGGTCTCTTTGGGCGTAATTATGGGGGCGCGGACAAATGGTTTACTGCGATCGAACAGGTAGCGCATGGTATAATGCGTTTTTGTATGCTTGCCCCCCACCGATTCATACAGGGAGATGATTTTAGGGTTAAAATCGCCTGCCCAAGACAATTCCATTTCGGTAAACCAGGGCATGCTGTACATTACCGGGCGGAGGTGCCAGAATATGGCCGCATCAATGCCCGATCGCTGGTACTTGGGTGAGATTCCAATCAGAAGACTACGCGTTCGGTTCATTGCCCTTCTTTTTTTGTACCAGAGTAACTTTGCCACATTCAGCCAATGGGTTTTTCCATCGATGCGCTTCAAAAGCTGATTGATATCTGGAATCATAGCGAAAACAGCAATCGGTTCTTCTTCATGATACGCAAACCAAATAAATTTCTCTTCGAGCATCAGTTTTGAACCCAAAATAAAGCCGCGCATCTCATCCAGATCCAGTGGCTTGAAATGCTCGTGATAACGCCATGCATTGTCGTAAATGGTGGCAAAGTCACGAATAAACTTTTCGCTGTCTTTAAAACTGAAGTGCCGGAAACTAAATTGAGGCTTCTTGGCCACCCACTCAGCTACCTTCCAAAAACGCTCCGGCAGCTCTGGCAGGGTTGTGTCGAGATGATAGCTATACTGTTTAAAATAGAGCTGAAAACCATAGGTCTCAAAAAGATTAAGGTAGTAGGGAGGGTTGTAAGGCATACCAAATCCCTGAGGCATAAAACCTTCTACCAATAAACCCCAGTTCATGTAATTTTCACCAAAGTTGACCGGGCCATCCATAGCTTCCATTCCCCGTTCGGAAAGCCAACCGCGCGAAGCGTCGAACAACAAATTGGCAACCTCCTGTTGGTTGACACACTCAAAGAATCCACATCCCCCCGTTGGCTGCTCAAATATTTTGGCCTTGTCGCGGTTGTAAAATGCAGCAATACGGCCCACAACCACACCCTTTGCATCAATTGCCACCCAGCGGATGGCTTCTCCATTCTTCAGAGAAGGATTTTTTCCTTTAGTAAAAATATTCTCTACCATACTTTCCAAAGGACATGCCCAGTTTGAATCTCCGCGATAAATGGAATGTGGCAGCCGGTGGAACAGCTTCCTTGTCTTATGGCTGTTGACTTCTATCAGTTGCATTGCTCGTATTTTTGAACGCAATTTACGATAATTTCAAACATTTTCGGACGGAGTACTGCTTACTTCGATCCCTTTGTAACACTTCCGGCCTAGTCAGAAATATTATGAGAACCGTTCCCCGCCAAAGGGCCTTGATGACACAAAACCCCATTTCTCATACAATGGAACCTCGCTGGTTTAATACTCCTCTATGGCACTGTATAAGAGGGCATACAATCTGTTCCAGAAGCCACCGTTTGGAAAAGGAGCTACCTGAGTCATTCCCACAAAAATAAATCCTTCGTTTGGGTCTACAAAAAATCGGGTATTGAAATATCCGGCCCATTCATAGGTACCCGTAGACTTTGAGCCAATGGCCTGACCATCTTCGAGCACAAGAGCCAATCCAAAACCCATGCTCTCGCCCTGTCGCTGACTCATCCCTTTCCCCAAACGGTTGAGCAAAATCATTTGGTCCGAAGTCATCATCTCAATAGCTTTTCTACCAAGAATCCTCTCTCCGTTAAGCATGCCGTTGTTTAGCAAAGCCTGCAGAAAGCGGGCATAATCGTAAGCGGTTGATACCAAACCACCTCCTCCTGCATAAAAATCATGTTCGGGGTTCAATGCATAGTTCATATCACTCCCCGTAACACCATCGAATGACGCCTGCAAAAACTCACCGGATTGGTTTACAGTGTAGACTGGAACCAAACGATCGTGACGGTCGGAAGGCAAATAAAACCAGGTATCGACCATGCCCAGAGGCTCGAAAATTCGCGACTTAAAATAGGCTTGAAGGTTTTTTTTCGATACTACCTCAACAATTCGGCCCAGAACATCCATATTCAGCCCATAGGCATACTGCTCGCCCGGCTGATACATTAAAGGAGCAGCCGCAAGTCGGGAAACAAATTCAGCACTCGATTCGGAGGGATGGTTTAGTCCGCGGTTTAGCAGGTCGAACTTTTGGTAAATGGCCATGGTGCTCCCCGGATTAAACTCCCCGTAGCTTATGCCGGAGGTATGGGTCAGCAAATGGCGTATGGTAACTGGCCTTACTACAGCTTCGGTAGCATAGGTAGAGTCGGTATCATTGAAACTTACGAGTACCTTCTGATCCTTAAATTCCGGAAGATACTGATGAACAGGATCGTCTATACCCAGAAGTCCATCTTCGTAGAGTTGGAGGACTGCCACAGTAGTCACCGCTTTCGTCATGCTGGCAATTCTAAAAATGTCGTCAAGTCGGTAGGGTGCGCTGTCCTTTTCCGAGCGGTCGCCTGCGGTTTTTTGAAATACAATTTGTCCGTATCGGGCAGCAATAAAAACTCCACCAGGAAGTTTTCCCTCATCCACATAACGGTCGATGAGATCTGAAGCCATCTCCAGTCTATGATTGAGCATTCCAACCTCAGCCGGATCTCCAGAATTGAAACCATAGGAAGCTACTTGAGCTTGTACAACATACAACGATGAAAACCAAAAAACGAGCAGAAAGGCAATCTTTCTCATACCAATGAATTTTATAAATTGAAAATTTCAATCCCGAGTAACCTGCTGCCTATAAAGCAGGACATGCTATACTATTCCCAATGTGCCACCAGATCCAGAATGCGATTTATCCATAACTGCTTTTCGGAATCCGACAGAAAACTTCCCCGAAAGGAATTAACCGCCAGCTGCACAATATCTTGCTTGCTTAACCCCAGTGCTTCGGCAATCGCCGCATAGTTTTCGTTTATATAACCACCAAAATAAGCGGGATCGTCGGAATTAACAGTCACCAGAATTCCATCGTTCATCATCCTTTTCAATGGGTGAAAGGAAAGATCGGTCTGCACCTTGAGCATCAGATTGGACAATGGGCACATGGTGAGCGGCAGCTGAAGTTCCCGCAGCCTATCGATCAACTGGCTGTCGTTAATCGCATTGTTTCCATGGTCAATCCGCGACACATTCAACAGGTCGATGGCTTCGTTTACATAGGCTGCTGGCCCTTCCTCCCCGGCGTGGGCAACCGTAATAAAACCCTCTGCCCGGGCTTTGGCAAATACCCGCTCAAATTTCGCTGGCGGATGGCCCCTTTCAGACGAATCGAGACCCACTCCCACAATGTGTTGCTTCCACGGAAGCGCCATTTCAAGGGTTAAAAAAGCATCAGCCTCGTCGAGATGCCTGAGGAAACAGAGAATTAATTTACTGGTAATACCGGTCTCTTTTTGCGCATCGGACAATGCCTTGATAATTCCGGTTATTACTGTTTCAAATGCAACTCCACGTGCGGTATGGGTTTGAGGGTCGAAGAAAATCTCACTGTGTACCACATTTTGAAGATGAACTCGCCTGAAATAGGCCATGGTAAGGTCGTAAAAGTCCTGCTCGTACAAAAGTGCATTTGCTCCGGCATAATAGATATCAAGAAACTCTTGGAGGTTATTAAATGAATATGCGGCGCGAAGTTCCTCGACCGAATGGTACTTAAGCGGCACACCATTTCGAAGGGAAATATCGAAAAGCAATTCGGGTTCAAAAGAACCCTCAATATGAAGGTGGAGTTCAGCCTTGGGGAGTGCCTGAATAAATGGTTGAATATCCATATTTTTTCGACCAAATGTAACAAATTCCCGGCAATCAGATCCGCTCTTAGAATTGGCAAATCGTGATCCGAAGAGGATTATGTTCTTCGAAAATCAGGATGAGAGCGGCAATTGGCAATGGTCAGAGTGGTCGGATGCAACTGAATTTAAGGCATCTCTAAGCTGCTTATCAGACTGAAATCCTGTCCCAGTCCAGCATGGTTTACCATCCATAAATACAATAACTGTAGGAAGACTTTTTACCCCAAAAGTGTGGGCAATAATCGGATTGTGATCTACATTAACCTTCACCACCCGGAGTTCACGAATCTCCTTTTTAAGTTGGTTTACGATGGGTACCATAGCCTTACAGGGATCACACCAATCTGCGTAAAAATCAACCAAAACTGGTCGCTTTGAATTAATTATCGTTTTGAACCGATCGTTCATTGCTTTTTAATTTCCGTTTGGTGATGTAATCCTTGATCATGTCGCCCACGAGATAACCAACAGCAGCCCCCCATAAGGTAGTCCAATACCAGACCGATTGTATAGGACAAGTACCCGAAAGACATCCAACGTACTTCCAATAGATAAAACCTCCAACTGCTCCCAATAGACCGGTTGAAATAGGCAATGAATGTTTCTTAAGAAATGGCTTTATCTGCATTGGGTAATTCTGAGATTGAAATTGCGGCAACAAATCTTACTGTTAGGATGAAAGTCTATAAACTGCAAACTGGCAAAAATGTTTAGCATTGTCCATAAAATTAGCCTATACAGCATAGACTGTCTTTATAACGAGGATTTGGAAGGGATGGGGTGATGCACGAATGGGGTAAAAAAAAAACCACAGCTGAAAAAATCAACCATGGTTTTAGAGTGGGGAGAGGAGGATTCGAACCTCCGAAGGCGTCGCCAATAGATTTACAGTCTACCCCATTTGACCACTCTGGTATCTCCCCTAATTGTGAGCCGGATGTCAGATTCGAACTGACGACCCCGAGATTACAAATCACGTGCTCTGGCCAACTGAGCTAATCCGGCAATACTTAGTTCAATTCAGTCTGAATCTTAGAACGCATGCGATTAAAAACCGCGGCGCAAAGGAAAAGAATTTATTTTATATCTGCAAGCCTCGCTGAAAAACTTTGCAGCCAAGAACGTCCAAAAAAGTGGGTAAGCGATCTGCATCGCACCGCTCAACCACCTACCCTTGCTGTCTTCCGACCCTGGGGGAGTTCAGTAGGAGCTGGTCGTACAGGACTTACCCGCCGCAAAAGTAGGAAAATTTAGCAGACCATACAAAGAAGCGTAACAAATTACCCGTATGTGATTCTAATAAATTCGTGTTATCCCAAACCTGATTTTTATGAAAGGGTCGGTCGAGCGCGTCCTGCCGGTCGTAGTTTTATTTGGACCATGGATTGGTATAAACTTATTGTAGGCGAGTCCTGCAATAGACGATCTCAAAATACGCTATATTTGTTGTACGAATTAAATTTTTACCTATGGAAAACCAAACTTATCAGGAATCGACCACAAACATCGAAGCTCCCACTCCAATGTGGAAATCGGCTTTAACCTACGGTATTTATTATGCCGTTTTGGGCATAGCCATCACAGTAATTTTCTACGCCACCGGCAATATGATGTCAAAAGCACTTCAGCCTATGGGTGTTGCAGTGATGATTGCTGCCATTGTAGCCATTCAGCTAACCTACCGAAAACAACTCGGTGGCTACATTAGTTATGGACAATCGCTTTCTGTGGCTGTAATATCGATGTTCTTTGCCTCGATAATTTCAGCACTTTTTACCTATCTCCTTTATGCAGTAATTGATCCGGGCCTCATTGACCAGATTCGTCTGGCAACCGAGGAGCAGCTATACGAAAGGGGTATGCCCGACGAACAAATCGCTGCAGCTATGCAAATTTCATCAAAGTTTCAGAGTCCGCTCATCATGGCCATTACCGGATTGTTTGCCGGTCCGTTTTTTGCACTGATCATAGGGCTTATCACCTCAATTTTTATCAAAAAGAACGACCCAGAAAAGATTTTTGAATAATCGATTGCTGAATACACCCTATGGATTTAACAGTTGTAGTGCCATTGTACAACGAAGAGGGCTCATTGGCTGAGCTTACATCATGGATTGCAAGCGTAGCCGAGGCTCATCATTACAGCTATGAAATATTGCTGGTCGACGATGGTAGTGCCGACCAATCTTGGCCTATAATTGAACAGCTCGCTATGAAGAACGAGGCAGTTCGTGGCATCAAATTTCGACGAAATCACGGGAAATCGGCAGCACTCTATTGTGGATTTGCAGCTGCCCGTGGGCGTGTAGTCATTACAATGGATGCCGATCTTCAGGATAGCCCAGATGAAATCCCATCCCTTTTCGATATGATCGACAAAGAGGGATATGATATGGTGTCGGGATGGAAGAAAAAAAGGTACGACCCGCTTATTAAAACAATCCCGTCGAAACTCTTTAATGGTACAGCTCGATTGGCATCGGGCATTAAGCTGCACGACTTCAACTGTGGATTAAAATCGTATCGTAGCGAGGTAATTAAAAACATCGAGGTGTATGGCGAGATGCACCGTTACATTCCCATACTTGCCAAACATGCAGGATTTAAGCAAATTGGTGAAAAAATCGTTCAGCATCAGGCCCGTAAATATGGTACCACCAAGTTCGGATTTGAACGATTTGTGCATGGTTATCTCGATTTGCTATCGGTGACCTTTATCGCACGCTTTGCCAAAAAGCCCATGCACTTTTTTGGACTAATAGGTACCATAATGGCCCTCATTGGAATGGGGTCTGCTTTGTATGTAGGCATAAGCAAGCTGGCTGCATTGTCGAAGGGAGTAAGGGCTCCATTGGTGGCCGACAACCCGTTTTTCTTCCTGGCGCTTACCGCTATGATTATTGGAGTGCAGCTATTCCTTGCTGGATTCATCGCTGAATTGGTTAGTCGTAATTCGACAGATCGCAACAAATATTTCATAGAGAAACAAACATTCGGTAACACGTCAAAACCCTCTTGATTACTGGCTGTAAAAGACTATTGTGTTCATGAACCAAAACAATTCCAGCAAGTCTGTCGAACCCGGCGAAATAATGGCCCTGACCCGGCATTTCTTAAAAACGGAATTCCAACCGGTGCTCAGGCTTATTCTAAAATATGTACTCCCTTTTTTGCTACTGTTGGCTTATTTGCAGGTTACACTTCAAATAAAAATTACCACAGCCGCAACTTTAGCCGGAGATTTGTCGCCAGACCGTCTGGTGACCGAATTGTCGGGGATGTACGGAAATCTCCTCCTCATCCTCTTCTTTCATCAGTTTGTGCTTGCGCTGCTCGGGGCAACCCTATACAGCTATTTTCTGGCTGTACACCGGGGTGACAAAAAAACAACCAACCCATCCGAACCGGCGCAATTGCTTTTTCCGTTGTCGGTGGCGGCTATTCCTGTCCTATTGATGGCAACCATTATTTCGCTATTTGGTTTAATGCTGTTTGTAGTACCGGGCATTGTTGTGGCCAATTACTTATCGCTTAGCTTGTTTACAGCCGTTTACGAGCAAAAAGGTACGCTGCATGCTTTGGGCAGATCGCTGGTTATGGTGAGAAATAATTGGTGGAAATTGCTGTTGCTCAATCTCACAGGAATAGCAATTATCTATCTGGTGAATATTGTTGTTGGATTGCCTTCTTTGATTTACCAAAAGGCCAGTGGTACGCTTGGAACCACCCAGATAATGCCGGCATGGCATTGGTGGATGGCAGGTCTCGGAATAGTAATCAGCTCTATTGCCTACATTGTACCCATGCTGTTTCACGCCTTCGTTTACCTTGCCCTCAATAAAAGTGAGGAATAACCTTCCGGCGTTGTAATTCAGGCTAACTTTCGGTACCGGGGCGACTGTCGGATGGTCTGTATAGAACCAACAAGTGTGGTACCACAATTATCACTACCTTTGAGGCGGCAGACCGCTCTATCGCGCCGGCGTAAGCCGGTGAGGAAAGTCCGGGCAACAAAGGGCACCATGCTTCCTAACGGGAAGTCGGATGAAAGTTCGAAGCGCCGTAACAGAAAATAACCGTTCCGTCTTTGGCGGGATAAGGGTGAAAAGGTGCGGTAAGAGCGCACCGGCGGGATGGCGACATTCCGGCCGTACGACTCATGGGTTGCAAGACCAAATATATCCCGGTCGTAAAAGGCAAGGCGGCCCGCTTTGCTTTCGGAAGTCCATCGACCTTCGAATGCCGGGAGGGGTAGGTTGCACGATCCTGTCAGCAATGGCAGGGCCAGATAAATGATAGAGGCCAACGCGACGTGTTCGCGGCGGTACAGAACCCGGCTTACAGGTCTGCCTTTTTTTTTAAATTAGACCCGCAGGTGTTTAAACCATCTGCACCACTATAGGTAAGATCAATCC
>CAYGIQ010000077.1:0-12936 GCA_964349885.1 uncultured Prolixibacteraceae bacterium
ACTTCAAACAGCAGATCATCTTCAGAGATAACATCACCCTCTTTGACGAACCACTTGGTAATGGTGGCTTCCTGAATGCTTTCACCTAGTTTGGGCATTACGATTTCAAATTGTGCCATGAACTAATTTTATTAATTGTAATATATACTTTAAAAAACAACGATCAGATTGAAATGTTCAGATTGCAAAAATAATATAAATACCTTTAACTCCTAACCTGAGGGCGGATTTAAGCCGGTTTTCGGATTGGATACTTCTACCTGAATATATAATGTACATCTGTAACCTATCATAATTTACATCTGTAATCTTCCTATAATATCCTTGATATCAGTGTAGCCATGTCGTTCGAGATAATCCCGGATCCCCTTAATCACCTCAAGCGGGGTATGTGGATCCTTGTAGAGTGCGGTGCCAATCTGCACAGCTGAAGCACCCGCAAGGAAGAATTCAATGGCATCGGTAGCATTCATTATTCCTCCCAAGCCTATCACGGGTATCTTAACTGCCTTGCTAACCTGCCAAACCATGCGGAGGGCCAAAGGTTTAATGGCCGGTCCTGAAAGCCCGCCGGTGATGGTCGAGAGCAACGGGCGTCGGGTTTCTGCATCAATGGCCATTCCCAAGAAAGTATTCACCAGTGAAACACTGTCGGCACCTTGGCCTTCTACCGCCCTTGCTATTTCGGCAATATCGGTAACATTGGGAGAGAGCTTAACAATTAAGGTTTTATCGTATGCTTTGCGAACCTCGCGGGTGACAAATTCGGCACTCGGACAGCTTACTCCGAAGGCCATACCGCCTTCCTTAACATTCGGACAGGATATATTGAGTTCAATGGCCGCAATATCGCTCAGCGCATTGAGTTTTTCGGTGACCTCAACATACTCTTCTACCGTGGAGCCGTTGACATTGGCAATGAGCGGCACACCCAACTTTCGGATTTCGGGATAAATATTTTCAATGAAATAGTCAACGCCCTTATTTTGCAATCCAACAGCATTCAGCATTCCTGAGGGAGTTTCGGCCATACGCGGATAGAGGTTGCCATCGCGGTTTCGCGGGGTTATGCCTTTTAACAGAACCGCCCCTAGCTGCGATACATCGTAGAATTCATTCAATTCATCCCCATATCCCGAACATCCGGAGGCGGTCATTACCGGATTTTTAAGTGCCAGATCTTTTATATTAACTGCAAGATTCACCATGTGAGATCATTTATATTGAATACAGGACCATCGGTGCAAACCGTAAGATTTCCTCTAACAGTAGGCTCTATACAACATAGACAAACCCCAAATCCACATGCCATGAGGTTTTCGAGTGAGACCTCACAAGCCACCCCGCTCAATTGTGCCAAACGGGCTACTGCCTTCATCATGGGCAGCGGACCGCAGGCATATATACGATCGTATTGCGTTAAATTCTTCATGAACGAATGGTCGGTTACCAATCCATGCTCGCCTAAACTCCCGTCGTCGGTGGCACAGCCCAATTCAGCAAAACTACGATAGGCATCTACCGCTATGTGGTCAGTTGATGTTCTTGCTCCCAGCAATACCTTCATATTGGACTGATTTGCAGCATTTTTTGCCAACTGCAGTATTGGGGCCACCCCACTGCCACCTCCGATGCCCAGTACATTTTCGCCAGACTGTGGTAGGGTAAATCCATTTCCGAGTGGATACATCAGGCTCAGGGAAGAACCTTCGGCTATTTCAGTAAGGGTACGGGAACCTTTTCCCAAGATTTTCACAAGGAGCGAAAGTTTATTACAACTGTAATCTACTTCATAAATTGAGAAGGGACGTCGCAGGAATACCTCTTTGTTGCCAGGAACTTCAACATTGGCAAACTGACCGGCAGCGATAGGCGGAAGAGGATCTGAAGATTGCAGCACAATCCGGTGATTGGTGCTGTTTAGCGGTTGATTCTGAACAACTGTAAATAAACCAACAAATTTTTTCATTCGAATCGCTGATTATGGAAAGAGACGACCTACCTGCCCAAACATGGCATTGAATTCTTTAATGTTGTATGGTTTCTTTGATGGATTTGAAAAACCATTCGATCAACAAATATAGAGAAGATTTTTAAGTAGCCGGCAGCCATTCGCTCAAAAGCAAAGGCATAAGCTATTACCAAAGTTCAGGAACAAGGATCAGCGTGGTCGCAGCGCTGGAGTCGGCTTGGGAGAGAATGCACGAAAACTGTTGTCGGAATAAAAAACAACAATCTGTTCAATGTCACCACCAAGCGCAATCCCACCAGGAAGGAAAGGCGGTGCTTCAGGCGCAGATGTGCCAGGCTGAAGGCTGTTAGCCCGATCGGCTTCGGGCAGTGTGGGGGATTTTGCAGCAGCAGCCAAAGGATCTAACGATGGTGGGGCACTCGATCCCGGAACAACCACCATACTGCCATCACCGGTAATGAGCCACCGGGCATTTAAGTTGGGATAGGCCTTGAGCATCTTCTCCAACACAACAGCACTTGGATAGTTTCGACCATTCAAAATGTGGGATACGGCTGAGCGCTGCACCCCAATGCGATCGGCAAACTCCGCGGAGTTTACCGACATGTGTAGCATAAATTCTTTAATACGGTGTTGCACAATACCACAAATGTAAATAATTACCCAAGCAACCGCAATACTGTCGTAAACATTTTAAGCAACCAGCTCAAAAGCCAAGATTACGTGCGTGCATATATATTATTGAATTACAATGTTTTAATAAAAAAGCAATATACATAAATTTACTTTATATATATTGTATATATTACTGATTAATAATAAAATAAAGCATATAATTAGATATGATTGAACTATTTTCGAACAAGCGACATCATTTAAATACATTAATAGTTTATATAAATTATTTAAATGTATGATTATATGAACTTTAAAAATATTTAGCATGCAATAAAATAGCAAACAACACCAGAAACAACAGTGGTGACTTTTTGTCACACGTAGCTCTATTCTTCGCAATTCCAAAGATTACATATGTGTATTTGTGTATGCAATCGCAGGTTACATCTGTATGCATGTTGGATTGGTTTCAATATATCCTCCCGATTGCGGCTGGTTGGCGAATGCATATGCCTTCTTTATCCGCTGTAAATCCCAGTTACTAGTCGGTCTACTTTCCAATTATCCTCCCCCATTGCAAAGTGCAGCTGAATTTCTGCAGAGGACTACCTGAGGTTTGTCATCGGACTGTAGCCTGTTAGCCTGAATACTTTCTCGCTATAAATCCCCATCTTTGCAGCCAATTTCTTCCCGTATATGCGAAATATTCCCCTTGCCACTGCGCTCCTTTTTATAGCTTTTTACTGGTTTATTCATCTACTGGCTTGGCTTTCACTGCGCTTTGTTGTACGTAATGAAAACTCAAGACTGCATTGGCTTGCCAATGGATTCCTTGGCTGGGGACTGCTTCAGACCACAGGATTTGTGGCGCTGTTTATTTATCCTTTCAATACTTCGGATACTACCTTATACGGTTTGTATTTTGCTTATAATTCCCAGCTCTTTGCCGATCTTTTCTCCAAAATTCCATTGGCCATAGCTGGCATTAAGGCTTTGTTGTTTAAACGACATCGATTTACGATAGCCATGGCCGGGCTTATGATTTCGCTATCGATGCTGCTGATATTTGCATGGGGGTTCACCATAGGTCCACGAACCCTCCATACTCCCCACGTGCAGTTGGCGTTTCCCAACCTGCCTCCAGCACTCGATGGGGTTCGCATCGTCCACATTTCTGATACCCATCTTGGAAATTTTCACTGTCGGCGGATGTTTGAACGGGCAGTTGCCAAAGCCAACCAATTCGATCCACATCTACTCCTTTTTACGGGCGATCTGGTCAATAACTTTGCTTATGAAACCGAAGGTTGGTCCGACTATTTTGAAAAATTTACGGCTCAAAATGGAAAGTTTGCCGTTAATGGCAACCATGATTATGGCGACTACTTCAGATGGCCGTCGACCGATGCTAAAAAGGCAAATCTTGAAGCTATTTCGCAAGCATATAGCGCATTCGGATTTACATTATTGAGCAATAGCTCTGTGCCGGTTGCCTTTGGCATCGATACCCTTTTTGTGGTTGGGGTCGAAAATTGGGGACATCCACCTTTTCCGCAATATGCCAATCTTGACCAAGCTTCTGAAGGAATATCCGACAACAATTTCCGGATTCTGCTGACACACGATCCCGCCCACTGGGAATCAGTGGTACAACATGAACCCAATTATCCACTAACCCTGTCGGGGCATAGTCACGGACTACAATGGGGCATCAAACTGGCAGGAATTGAATTTAGCCTCAGTTATTTAACCCGCAAAAACTGGGGTGGTATCTATGAATACGAAGGTCGATTTCTGAATGTAAACCGGGGATTGGGAACCATTGGCGTTCCGCTTCGAATTGATATGCCAGCCGAAGTTACTTTGATTACCCTCAGAAAGAGCTGAAATCGATCGAGAATAGAAACTCAAAATTGACTCTGTTTACGCCCATAAGGTAGTTGGTTCTAAACCCAATACTGGCAGGTGCATAGAGCCGCATAAAGTTACTGTCGGCCGTTACTTCAATCCCTAAGGTTGAGATCGACTTTTCAAAACTACCGGTGATCTCACCATTCTGAAGATAGTCGCCGATGTACAGCGCATAGTCTGCAAAAAAGGCCGCCTTTACGCGCCTTGCGTAAAAATACTTACCTATGTTTAAATCGGGATAAAAAATGGGCAGTCGGTACTCGGCCGAAAGTGAGGTAAGCTCACGACTGTTCATTGTGAGCCACCCCCGGGGTATGCGAACCGCATCGCTGAAACTATGGTTTGCTCCCCTCTGCCGCTGCTGATGTGCACCATACAGGGTAATTCCATGTGAAGGCAGCCCGCCTGGCAAATAACCTCTTAGCTGTCCTGCCAGCATATTGCCTGCTCCATTGTCTGTGTTAACCGAATGGCGGAAACTCATATCGGCAACCAAACCCCAGCGCGACTGCAAATCGCGGTAGGCACGCCGCATCAATTGGTGGTAATAGAGCCGGTATTGCAGGTTCTGCATGGTTCCTGAAAAGAAATTTTCGGGGGTATCCTTTAGGTGCCTATATCCGGTAAGGTCGAATCGGAGTTCGGGCTGTAAAAGCCTGAAATAACGGCCCGAGGTTAAACTCATTGGAAGGTGTCCCTGCAATATAAACCTGGGCTGATCCCAATCAAAACGCTTTAAAACTGTATCGCGCCGTGTTATTTCGCCTTGCGGATTTACATACTGGGTAATTTCATAATAGCGTCCGTTGCGCCGCCCATAATTAATTTCTGCAGAAAGTTTTGGATACCATCCCTTGTATTCCATTTTGGCAAAATAGGTACCTACCTTTTCGGTACGATCCCAACGGTACCCCATAGAGGCCTCATTGGTTCCCAGCATATTCTGAGACAACAAACTAAATCCTGGCTGTATATCGTAACTGCTGGCATCGATTACCAAAGGTCCCCAGCTGTGCACTTTAAACAGATGGTGCGCTTTGAGATAGGGCGCTGATGGCCATGGCGAAACTGCTACCTCTTCAAAACGAATGACACCTCCCTCCTGCCCCGCCATCACCTCGGCCAAAGGGTAAATTGCTGACGATACTACGGTAAGTAGTTTGTTTTCAAACTCTTCAGGGTCAATGTTTACAACTCTATACCCATCGGACGTATAATTACTTACAATTGTAACTTCAGCGTTCTCTGATATTGCAGGATATGCAAGTCCAAAACGCGAGGCGACCATTAATTTCGGAAAGTCATCGCCTTTCCGAAGGCTCCAAAGCTCATCCCTACCGGTATGGCCGGAAATAAACCATAGTCGATCATTATTGGCAAAGAGTTGTTTGATCTCGCCCATCTCCTGATCAAACAGCTGCTCATAACTTCCATTCTGAAAATTGATGGTCGCTAGGCGCTTTCCATTGTCCGTAAGGGCAACAAAGGCTATTGTTTCCATATCTATCCAAACCGGACTGAATAGGTATTCGGAGTTGGGTGTTTGAAAACGCTTCACCAACTCTCCTCCTTCGCGCATATAGATACTGAGGTAATAATGGTTGGAATCATCGACCTCTAGAATTGATACATATTGTTCATCAGGAGAAATAGATGGCGCAAATCCCTTATAATCAGTGTAAAAGGATCCAACAAGCCCCCTTGAGTAGTGAAACAGATTTATTTTTGATCGGCCAGCGTGGCTCCAACGCATATCGGGTATGTACTCCGACCATACCAACCACTCATTTCGATACCCGACCGACTCGTCGAAGATGATGCCCGGCACATGCAGGACCTTTTCTTCGCCCTGCTCATTGATCTCAACAAATCGGTCGACCAAATCAAAACTGCTTTTAAGACTTACAATATGTCCATTGGGCAAAATATGGTTGAAGCGGTAATTGGCATATTGCGCTGCGGGTAGGGTTACTTCGCTGAAAGGTGTGAACGGCTGCTTCGCGTCTTCAATTCTCCAAGCGGTTTGCAGGCTGTCGAAAATCGATTTGTAGAGTTGAATTTGATTCTTTCCGGTGGTTTGTCGCATTACTTTGTTAACAGGAACCAGGCTATAAGGCCGCCGTGAAACCCGATCGAAGACCGAAGCCCACAATTCTGAGCCATAACGTGCCCGGCTCTCTCCCACCAAATGGTATCCCAGTTTGTAGTGATTGGGAACGAAGTGGCGAAATGACCCGTTGAACGCCTTATCGAACGAAAATGCACCCTTTTCTACCAACTGGGCTCTGTGTTCCATCAAAAACGCAGGAAGTCGACCACGACCATAACGGCTGAAAGCAGTTTCGGCAACCACTGCATCGCCTTCGAGGAACCAGAATGGAATGTAGATTCCGGTGATTAGTGCGCTTATCTGCTCCCCAAAAACGACTCTTAGTATGGCCGGCATCTGTGTATGGATTTTATCCAACTGCACAACATGCCGGAACTCATGAATGGCGAGCTGTTCAAGCCAGTCTTGGGGGTATATCTCCTGATGCGGAGGTGTAAATATCTCCATTCGACGGGGCGCCCAGCCTACCAATCCATTCGATCTTACAGTCTGGGTATGAAAGATGATAGAAACCGGTCTGGGGCTATGTGCGAGGGTACTACCCAAATCAAGGTAAACGCGCTCAAAATAGTGGGCCATTGCCTGAGCCCGCTCTTCAAAATGGTCGGGATAGATCAGTTGAAAGTTTTCGGTTGTAATTTGCCTCCACCTCAGTTGGGCCGGATCTTCTCCCGTACTGAAATATTGTCCGTGCAACAATACCGGAAAAAGTACCATTAAAAAACAACAGAGCCACCAGGGTGCTTTATACATTGGCAGTAAAACTTTAAGTAAACCGATATACAATATGCAAAAACAGTGGTTATAACTGAACAATCAAGATTCGGGGCTCACCCTCCCTGAGCACATCAATCGAGATGGTTTGCCCCTCTTCGAGGCCATTCAGCCTGTTCATGTAATCGTAAATATTTCCTACCTTATTTCCATTGATGGCGGTAATAACATCGCCCTTGAGCATGCCGGCCAACTCGGCAGGTCTCCCTTTTGTGACCGCATCGATGCGCATTCCATTGCGCTCTTGTCCAGCAAAATCAGGCATTACACCCAACGTTACCCTCATTCGGGTGCTGCGGTTTCGGCGCGATTTGGCACCAGCTTCCTGAAAGGTAAGCGGTCCCTCCCGATTGGCAATTTCTGCTGCCACATTCCAAAGGTAGTCGGTTACTCTTTGTACACCTTCATAATTGATTTTATCGGGCGTATCTTCTGGGGTATGGTAATCGGGATGTGCTCCGGTCGAAACAAAAAACACCGGAATATCGTGCATATAAAACGCCGCATGATCGGAAGGTCCATAACCTTCGCCAGATAGGGTGAGGGAAAATCCGGAATTGAGCCGTTCCAACATCTCTTCCGTTTCGAGCGAGGTTTGGGTGCCGCCAATGCTGAGTGCAGGATGTTCATCGCTGAGCCGGCCTACCATATCAAAATTGATCATTGCCCTGATGTTGGAGAGGGGCACCGGACTGTTGGAAGTAAAGGCAGTGGCCCCAATGAGCCCCATCTCTTCGGCGCCAAAAGCAGCAAAAATCAGCGACCGACGGTTTGATTTTTCTCGTCCTGCTTTCTCCGCCATAGCAATCACTGCAGCCACCCCCGAGGCATTGTCGTCGGCCCCATAGTGGATGGCAATCGTGTCGGGCGTTCTTGACCCCGATCCGGGACCGCCAAGTCCAAGGTGGTCGTAATGGGCACCTATCACTACATATTCAGAGCGCAATAGTGGATCGGTGCCATGCAGCACTGCAGCCACATTATGGGTTTCGGCAGTCTTTTGCACTACATCTACCGAAGCAATCAACTCATTGTCAACAGCAAAGGAGATTGGATTGCGGCTGCTGTTCAACTTCTGCTCCAGAGCATTTATGGAATCACCGGTAAGAAGAAGATCGGCCAGCTTTCGGGTAACTTGGACAACAGGAATAGAATAGGTGCTGCTGTTCTTATCGTAGAAAAGTTTTTGCAGTTCATCCTGCTCACTGAATTTGGAACCGCCTACCAGAATTACCCCACCTGCACCTTTGTCCTGCGCAGTTAATACCTTGGCCCGCTCGCCTGAGTAGTCGGTAAACCGGCTTTCGGGCTTATCGATGTCGGGGTCGCCCTTCAACATCAGAACCCATTTTCCTGAAACCTCCAACCCTTTGTAGTCGTCCCACTCCAGATCATCGGTCAGAATATTAAATCCATAGCCGGCAAAGACTATCGGAGCTTGCAGTTGTTTGCTGGCAGAAAAAGAGTAGGGTAAAAAATCGACCTCCGGTGTATACCTTACATCGTTGACAATAAATTGGTTCGATGCACCCAATTCGACCGAATTTACAAGAGAGAAAGATTGCCATCCTTGGTTAAACAGCAGTTCTAGTCCGGCCGAAACAAAAGCATCGCGAATGAATTTAGCGGCAAGCGAGTCGCCCTTCTCTCCTGCTTTTCTTCCGGCAAGCTCATCGGAAGCGAGATACCGAATGGTGGTTTCCACTCCGCGAACCGGTTGTGCATACAATGGAGAACCGAGCGTCAGCGAAAGCAAGGCAGTCAACATCAAATGCCTTAGCAGGGATAAAATTTGCAGAGTTATTTTTTGTTTCATGTTAATTTGTTTTGTGTTAAGTTAGCTGTGTATCTGTTCGAGTGAGCCATCGTAAAATTGAAACAATGGCTCTTTCATCGTGAAACCTCGATGCGAAATTCCGATCAACGCTATAGCATCCTCGGGATATGGCCGTCAAAAGCTTCCTTACCGCAGACAACAAAAATAACCAATAATGTTAAACGGCTCATATCAATATAAAAATGAGCTTTTCGAGTGGTAACTTTAGAAACATTGGTTCATTTCGCATGAAGTATGTTGCTGTAAGAAGAGAAAATGTGCGCAGAATGCTAAATTTACCGTGGAAAATTTAGGCAGACTTGGAAATCATTTTCGACAATACATTTTGGCCTTTGTTGCTTTTGGGCGGACTGATCCTTGGATTGGGCATCGCAGCTATTCTATACTACCGAAACCGGGAGGTGGCCGATTTAAACCTCAATCAGCGCCTTATTTTAGCAGTTCTGCGGATTACAGCCTTCGCAGCGATTGCAACATTGCTGGCAGGCCCCCTTGTGAAAAGCCTGCGCAGATTTGTTCAGGATCCGGTTTTGATTGTTGGCATCGATAACTCAATGTCGATAACAGCTTTGGATGATCAGACTTATACCGCAGATTTTGTAAACAACCTCATGGACCGTATCAATGAGCAATATGCCGATAAGTTCAGAGTGGCATTTTACACATTCGGAGAGCAGGTTTCCAGCAGCGGACTGGTCGACTACAGCGAGCGGAACAGCGATTATGGTGAGTTTCTGGATGTGGTGTACAACAACCACTTTAACGAACATGTTGGGGGACTTCTCCTTGTTGGCGATGGTATTGTGAACAGGGGAGTAAATCCACTGGGCAGGGTGCAGCAACTCAATTACCCGGTTTATGCGATTGGCTTGGGCGACACAACAGCCTACCTCGATATTGGCATAGCCGACATACGGGTGAACCGGAACGTATTTCTCAATAACCGGTTTTCCGTGGAATTAGATATTGCCTATCAGGGTATGTCAAATCAGCAGATTTTCTCCACCATTTATTCTGAGAACCAGCGACTTTTCGAACATACACGGTTGGTAAACGGCGACGGAATTATTACAGTCCAGGCACTTATCACTGCAAGTGAGGCAGGGCTAATGAACCTTTTAGCCGAAGTGGATATTGTTCCCGGAGAGAAAAACAGAACCAACAACCAACGGTCGTTTGTGGTGAATGTAATCGAAAATAAACAGAAAATTTTGATAATTGCCAATGGGATGCATCCCGATATTGGAGCCATACAAGATGTACTCAACGATCAGGCAGCTTTTGAGGTTACGGTTATAACACAAGAACCTTTTCCGACCGATATAACTGGGAACAGTCTCATAATAGTGCATCAACTGCCTTCTATCTCCAATTCCATGCAAACACTGTTCGAGACGGCAGCAAAAGCAAGAACACCCCTCTGGATCATCGTGGGCAACAAGAGTTACCTACCACAACTCAATCAATTGATACCGGGAGTTGAAATTGTGCCTCAAGCCAACATCAACGAAGAAGCACAAGCAGTTCTTTCACCTTTGTTTACTCAATTTACCTATAGCGAAGAATTAACTGAGTTGCTGAACCGTTTTCCACCTTTGAAGGTTCCATTTGCGCGCTATACACTTTCGCCCGACTGGTCGGTGCAATCCACGCAGCGGCTTATCAACATAGAAACCGACCGCCCACTTATGGCCTTCAGCAACCGCAATGGATTTAAAATGGGAATGCTGATGGGTGAGGGAATTTGGCGTTGGCGGTTGTACAACTTTTACTTGCGCGAAAACCACAATGCTTTCAGGGAATTTGTCCTAAAAACAACCCAATACCTTGCGCTCCGCGACAATGAAGATAATTTCATGATCGACTTCAAACCGGTTTACGAGGAGACCGAGTCGGTCATGTTTTTGGCCGAAGTTTACAACGAGGCATTTGAAGCGGTAACTTCGGCCGATGTCCGCTTGGTGCTTATCAATAACGAAGACCAGGAATTTAGCTACGTATTCGACCAGACTGCCAGTGGATACAAGCTTGATGCTGGACGCTTTCCTCCGGGGCAGTATCGGTTCGATGCCGAAGTACAGCTGGGAGAGACCCTTTATAAAGAAGCGGGTATATTTGCAGTAATGCCGGTTAATGCCGAGCAGATGAGTTTACAGGCCAATCACCGACTGTTGTATCAGTTGGCCAACGCATCAGGTGGCTTGTTCATGCCTGCTCATGATACCGAAGCTTTGATCAACTTACTTGGCACTGAACTTCAGCCAGCACCTTTCTCCTATCTGGTGTCGGTGGTCGATGAAGTGCTCAATCTGCGCTGGATCTTTTTCATGATACTACTTCTGCTCAGCGTGGAATGGTTTTTGCGCAAATTTTGGGGAATTTACTGATGATTAAATAGTATATGGAGAACCTGAAACGAATATTAATTGTGCTGATTCCCATAATGGCTCTGCTAACAGGGTGCAGCCGACTTACCTACATTCCCATTGAAGTAGCCCAGCCTCCATTGATGGAGCTGCCTGCCGATATCCAAAGTCTTACCATCATTAACCGCTCTGCCGACAGTCGCTTTATCGACCATAGGGGAGATTCCCTTCAGCAGGCATACTATCAGAAGCAATTCAGACTCGATACAGTTTTGCTTGACGCCAAAGCAGCCGACACCCTGCTGATTGCACTTGGCAATATCCTCTATGAGTCGGGCAGATTCGATATAGTTATTCCCGAGCAGCGCACCATTCAAAATCCAGAGATACTGACCCTGCCCACCTCTCTTCCCTATGAAGCAGTCGACAGTCTAACGGCGCTCTACAACACCGATGCGGTGTTGTCGCTCGACTTCTTCCGAACCAGGGTTGGGACGAGCTACGACCGAGAGACGCTGTACGACACTTATAACAGCGAGTACATTTCGGGGTATTATGCCGGGATGAGGATTGCTTATGATGCCATTATCCGCGTGTACGACCCTGAAAGACGGCGAATCGTGGCCAGCCTTGTTGTTGCAGATACCCTTACATGGGAAGATGCAGACGTAGAAATTCGTCCGCTTTTCAACCGATTTACCCCTGTAAAACAGGGCCTAATTGAAGCTGGTATAGCTGCTGCCTTGAATGCTTACGGAAACATAGCGCCCGTCTGGTCAACCGTCAACCGGAGATATTACAGCAAGGGTCACCCCAAACTATCGGCTGCTCATGTCCGAATACAGGCTTCTGATTGGCAGGGAGCGATGGCTCTTTGGCAAGAACTTCTTGAATCCAATCCTTCTGCTTCGATTCGTAGCATGGCAGAATACAATTTGGCGTTAGGACATGAGGTTACCCGCACCATAGACGATGCGATTGAATGGGCGCTAAAAAGCTATGAAAGCCGGTTCAGACCCCTTACGTACACCTATCTTGAGATTTTAAACCAAAGAAAAATGCTTTTAGAAAAGCGGTAGGTGGTAAAGTTGATGGCCGTCGCAGATCTCTATTTTGAGCATCTGGAAGCCAAAAAAGCAGCATCCAAACAAACACAAACTAGACAGATACTGGTTTTTACGCGCGAACACAGCAGGCAATAAAGCTACCCAATACCAGATATGATCAATTAGGCCTTTGAATTGTTGCGAAAGACCACCTCTTTGCTTTGCATGGCTTTGTATATAAGCCACATACCCCAAGCAACAAACGGAAGACTCAGCAGTTGACCCATGTTGAGGGACATATC
>CAYGIQ010000078.1:0-12882 GCA_964349885.1 uncultured Prolixibacteraceae bacterium
GTCCTCAGGATGCCGAACAGAACCCCTACCGTTTTTTGGCCGACACCCTCGATCATGCCGATTTCCTACACGCCCGGGCACCAAAGCCAACCCTGATGATAACCACGGAGCATGACTTCTTCAGCCAACAGGGAGCCCTTGAAACTTTTTCGGAAGGAAGCAGGTCGTTTGCAGCGCTCGGTCACCCCGATTTTTTAAGTTTTGCCAAAGATGACGGTGGGCATACCTCCACGCGCTCCAACAGGGAGGCACTCTATGCCTTTTTTCAGCAGCACCTTCAACTTTCGGGCGATGCTTCCGAAGAGCGGGTTGAGTTGTTCTCTCCCCAAGCACTTTGGGCAACCCAATCTGGCCAGGTAGGTGCTGAATTTCCAACCTCCAAAACCGTTTTTGATCTCCTGCAGAATATAGAAAACACTTCGTTCCCAGCGGGAGTTGATGCGATGGCGGACTTGAAATCGATTGCAGGTGTTGGCTTCAATTATACGTTAACAAGCGGTGTATATACCGGCAAACTTAACGTAATGGACGTCGCTGTAAAGAAATATTTTCTTGAGAACGACAGAGGCGATTATGTACTCCCGCTCTATCTGATAGGGGATCCGCAAAACACACATCGGTGGCTGATATGGCTTCATCCCGAAGGGAAATCAGCCGTTTTGAAACACCCCGGAGTTGCTGACCTAATCACAAATGGATACCTTGTTGTGGCACCCGATCTTCCGGGTATTGGGGAGCTGCACGACAAATCGTTTGCGGGCGATGGCACGGTACAAGGAATACCTTTCAATTACACTTTTGGTGCTCAGCTTGCCGGTCTTAGTATTTCTGGTATTCGTGCTGACGCCCTTTGGCTGGTCCAGCAATTTATTGAATCGGAGCGTAATAGCGGAGACATCTCTGTTCATGCTCTGGCCGAAAGGGAAATGACACCAGTTTTGGCATTGTATCTCTCACTGAAAAAGGAGATACCAGCAGCGGTATTTGTTGACCACAAAGACGAGAATACAATTCTAAGGACCCGAATGTTCCATCCCTCTGATGCATTTGGAGTGGTACCCGGAACACTCCCTTGGGCCGAAGGGAAAGGGTTTAGGGAGTTTTTCGGAGCGATTAAGGTATATTCTGTTGACGATGTTGAAAAGGGGATAGAGCTCTTAATCAGCCAATAACTATACCAGCATCTTTTGCATGAACCACTCGTTTTCCCAGCCTTGAGCGGTTCTGAGCCATGACTTCTTAATTCCTGTTACCTGATACCCCGCTTTTTCGAAAAGTTGCAGACTGGGTTGATTGGCTTCGGAAACAGACGAAGACAATTGCCGGATTCCCAAAATATTTGCAGCATACTTTTCAAGAGCAGCCAATGCGTCGGAGGCATAGCCATGCCGGCGATCCTCACCCTTATGAATCAATATTCCAACAGCTGCCCGCTGATGATAGGGATCGAAGTCGAACAGGTCGATTGCACCAACTGCCTTTCCTTCAGAATTGGTAATGATGAATCGCTCCTGTTTTCGGGTATAGATATCGAGCGAGGCCTCTGCAATATATTGTTTTAGTTGGTGGCGAGAGAAAGGAGAGTGGGTATTTCCTATATTCCAGAGGGCCACCTCGTTTTCCCAAGCATACAGCAGGTCGAGGTCTTCGGGCTCCAGAGCCCGAAGTACAATGTCACCATGTGCCAACAGATTATTCATGGGCCAATCGATCGAGGTTCTTCCAGTATCTGAAAATCAAGGAGGCATCGTTCCAAACGCGGTAGTCTTTGGCATACAAAACATTGAGCTGTTTTTTTTGATTTTCGGGAGGGTCGGTGGTAAACAACAGCCTCTGATCGAGAATTCCAGGTGGAAGCTGAGGCAAGTGTTCCATAGAATAGCGATCGGGGATATAGCCTATCCATGTACAGTGCCCCAACGCCACGCGGCGAAGGTTTTGCAGCAACTTTGATTTATGTCTGAAGAACCAGATGGAAATTGGAAGCGAAAGCGTTATGGCCGCTGCGACAAGCAAATCCAGTACCCGTTTGTTTCGGCGGTTGGTTTTTTTCGAGATGGCGTTCACATTCACCAGATAAAGATCTCCAGCGGTATGTATGGAGTTGCTGCCAATGATACTATAGCTTTCGGGAGGTGCAATTTTGTATGAGACATCCAATGCTGAAAGGTCGAGCATAGAACGAATTATTCCCGCCGACGAGAGACTCTCGGCACAGAAGATGATCTCTTCAATTCGGTTCACTTCGATAATCTCCTTCAATTGGGCAATGTTTCCAAGCACCTCTTCACCGGCAGGCTCGTCGTTGATCGAAATGCTTCCTGCCACTATAGGATTAACCGGAGTTTGATGGAGCAGGTCTTTTACGCGCTCAACCTCTTTGGGGTGCCCAACAATGGCAACCCTTTTTTGCCGTTCTATGTCGAGTTCAAATCCGGCAACCGGCAACCTGCTTAACGCAATTCGATGGAGGGGTAATAGAACGAGCGACCAGAGTGTGCCCAGTACGATTAGTGCCCTCGAGAAGCGTAAGGCTTCATCTGTAAGCGAATATACGATCAATATTGCAAGTGTTCCCCAGAGAATTCCACGGCCGACTCTAAGCAGGCTGACAGGTTTAGTATATCCACCAGAAAGATAGATGCCAACAAGCCAAAGCAGTATGTAAACAGGAACTATCAGTTGCAAAAAGTATAGTGGGTAATATCCGGGTTCAAACATTATCCGTTCCCATAGGGGCGTAATAATGAGATATCCAATAAAAATGAGCAGGACATCTAGCAGAGGGACAAATATTTTGGCCACAATCCTTTTCCCGATAGCCAGAAATGCCCTGAAATAAATCGCCAGATGGATGAACAGTGCGTAAAATCTAAATCCACCGGTCGAAAAGTGTTTGCTTGAGAAAATGAGCATGGCGTTGTAAAACATCTTAACATAGTTAATGCTGCCTTTTCGCGTGCTCTCTCCTTTGTAATGAATTATGGTGGTTTCGGGAAAGTAATAATTGTTGTAACCTTTTTGAAGAATTCTGTAGGAAAGATCGATGTCTTCGCCATACATAAAAAAGGCTTCGTCGAGCAAACCGGTCTTTTCCAAAGCCCCCCGTCGAATTAGCATAAAGGCACCACACAAAACATCGACCTTGTGAATGTTGTCGGGGTTTAGATAAGAGAGATGATATCTGCCAAATATTTTTGACTTTGGAAAGAGCCCCGAAAACCCAAAAACTTTATAGAAGGCAACCCAGGGTGTGGGCAATCCGCGTTTCGATTCAGGCAAGAACCTGCCCTTGCCATCAATCATCTTCACGCCAAGACCCCCTGCATCTGGGTGTTGGTCCATAAAGGATATGATTTTTTCGAAAGTATCCTCCATGATAACGGTGTCGGGGTTAAGGAGCAGTATATATTCTCCTTCCGACATTCGAATTGCCTGATTGTTGGCGACGGAGAATCCTCCGTTTGATTTATTGGCGATGAGCTTAACTTTTGGAAATTTTTCGCGAACCAAATGGCATGAGCCATCAACGGAGTTGTTGTCGACCACAAAAACCTCCAGATTAAAATTGGTTCTGGCATTGTATACCGAATGAAGACACTGTTCTAAAAAGTGCTTAACATTGTAGTTGACAATGATTACCGAAAGCTTTATGCTATAATCTTGAGCCTCCATTACATACAAATGTATGGATTCGAAACGAGAAAGCGGCTTATATCGTATTTAGCTTCTGAAAACTTCCTCCGCGATCTGTGCATTTTCGACGGGTCGGGCATACATCTTAGTGAATCGCCTGGCAACCTCTTCGGGGTTTTGGTCTGAAGCTGCCTGTGCCTCTTCTACCAGATTTCTGAAGTTGATAATATCCTGAGATGTGTAGTTGTCCATATATTCACCAGTACCATACATCTGGTCGTAAGCTACATAGTTGTTAGGCCAGAGCTTGTAGTACTGGTGTATCCGGTGATCGATTCGTTCGGTAAGGCTTTGGATGAATTTGTTGGTGGGAAGGTGGTTGGTTTCTTGGAGAAAGCTTTGCAATATTGGTCGTCCGAAAGCGAAATGAACCCTTCCCTTTTGTTTGAAGATGCCTTCTTCCATGTTGTGGAGATCGTCGGCTTTGGTTTTTTCATACGACCCTAAATCGCGCTTAATCAGCTCGTCGACCTTGCATATCCCACAAGGTTCAATTTCGTATGAGATCGATATTGGAACAATGGTAAGTTCACCAAAGCCTTCAGCGAGACTTTTCTCGTTGCTAAAATTGAGCATCTTAAGCAGTGCTACCTGTGTCTGGTCGTGCCCATCTTTGGTTCTGCCTTCGCGCTGTGCAATCCAAACGGAGGTGTTGTCGGCCACAATGCTCTTGCGCATATACTGCGAAAGCTTTCGGCTCGATTCAAGCAACTCACGGGACGCTATATTTCGTTTTACCACAAACGCCCGATTCAATTTTACGGCATGGGTAATCCAGTTGTAGATAAGCAAATTATCACCAATGGCTATCTGGGTGGTATTCATCCCGTTTAAAAGGATGAGGTAGTTAAGGAAGGCCGAATCGAGAATAATGTCGCGGTGGTTGGAGATAAACAGGTAGGATTTGGATTTATCGAGGTACTCAAGACCACTGAAGCTCAATCCTTTGGTGGTGGTGTGAATCACCGTTTCGACCAGGTTGCGTACAAAGGTGGTTTGCAGCTGCTCAATGGTTCTGGCCTTTTCGAGTTCGCGCCTTTTCTTGGCAACGGTTTCGGGTTTTCTGAATAGGTAGTTGAGTACTTTGTCGAAAACAGGATCCTGCAATACCAGCCCTATCTTCTCGGCAATTTCATTGTCGTTATAGGGCCGGATTTCTTCAAATTCACTTTCCTGCATAACTCTGGTATTAAATTTAGCGGTACAAAGTAAAGAAATATAGCTTTAAAAGCGGTAACGAATTTGAATTTTGACCTCAGTTTTTGCGTTACCCTCTGTCATACCATACCCCGATCCAATGCTCTCGCGATCGGAATAGATGGTTTTTGCTGCCTTTAACCATAAATCGATGCTCTGGTTGAAGCGGTATCGTGTATTTAGGTAGCCTCTGAGCCCTTTGCCATAAAATGCAGGAGACGAAAAATTGTAGAGCAAATCGCTTTCGAGCATACTGATACGGCTAGTGTAACTGCCGGTTTGAAACCAAGCCCCCCGAAGGTTTAAGGTAAGAGCAGGTTGCCTGAAGTCATAATAGACATCTTGGAAGACCAATATTCCGTGTTCGCTGGTTGAACCCCCCACCCAAACCTGATCTATGCGACTCCGCAGAAAGAAATGCCCGAAAGGTTGATATTTAATTTGCATTCTTATTTGGGTGCGTTCCGACAGCTGGTCGTAATAATGATGTTCTGCTTTTGTTTTACCGGGCTTTGCTTTGTATTTCACCCTTAAAAATCCCGATAGTTTGTTGTGAGACCAGAAATCACCCTGCAGAAGAAAATCATTGCCGCGCATAGGGCCAATGGTGGTGTAATTGATCCATCGCGACGAAAACCAGTCGGCGTAACCCGATAGAACCACTCCGGGAAGCGGATATGCTTTCAATCCCAGGTAGAGACCCGATTCGTTGGCCGTATTTCTACCTTCGCCAAATCCGCTTCCCCAGGTAGCGTGAAATCGCTTGTCGTAGTGTCGGTATAAAATGGCCAGAATGAGCTGATCGTGCAACCTTCCTTCAACGCCTTGAAGGATCGCTTTTCCTGCCGATTTTGAGACGGCCCATTCTCCATAAAGATGCATTCGTCCTTTAACCCAACGATAGTGCCATCCGGTATTCAGATTGTTTTGACCTGAAAACTGGTGCAGTTGGTAAAGTTGTGTTCCGCGAACGAATGGAATTCCAAATCTTTCGGCAAGCATTGTTGCACCCCAGCGCAAATTGTTGTAGTTGTGTGTAAAAATAGCACCAGCAACGCTATGGGTAACGCTATTTTTATCGGCGATCTCCGATAAAGTACGATGGTATCCGGAGGTTTGAAGGGATGTAAATGCTAGGTTGCTGTCCGACAAAAATGCCAGATTCCCGTCTGATCGTTTGTGGGATATAAAAATATGCAACCGCACATCACCCAGTTCGATTTTTTGGGCCACTCCCCTAAAAAATCGATTTTCATCGCTGGAAGTGTAGGGTCTAATTCTGGTAACCCCCTTAGAGAGTTGCAATACATCGGCACTCTTGCCCATTCCAAAGCCTTGCCACAGAATGAGTCCTTGGCCAACTTGCACCGCATAGTCGCCAACAATTAATTGGGTGATCCGCCTGCTGACAGGCATTTGAATAAAACCCGAATAGAAATCAAACCCCTGTGCATTGGGTGGCCTTAAAAAGGTTTCTCCGGGATCTTTGTCGGCTGTTAGGCCAACCTCTATTTGACTGCCAGCCTGCAAGCGGTATTGGGAATACAGTTTCAGAGGACTTCCTGTGTAGGCAGGTGGCCTGTCGTTTCGAGGAAGGTATCCTGCGGGTTTTGGAAACGATTGCCATCCCCGCATAATGACCTGATGCCGAATTTTGCCGGGTAAAGCAGTGTTTTCCGAACCAGCATCAACCCCCGGAATTACGAAAATGGATATCTTTTCTGCCAGGTTGCGGCCAATTCCATCGATGGAAGCCAATTCGAAGTTCGAGTAAAACGATCCATTGTTCTGCCGGTAAGCCAGAATTGCATCTGCATTAAGTTCATTTAGGAAAGGTATTCTCAGCAGTTCTTCACGGTTAGCACGGTTGAGCTCAACTGGATTTTCAAACAATTGCTGCAGTTCTTCAAGCCATACTTCCAAAATGTTCTCCTCATCCATATCTTCCGATAGGGTTTCTATCAGCTGCTCAAAGGACTCGGACCCCATGGTTTGATTTTGTGCTGATGAATTCAGGCATACAACAACCAAGGCCAAAGCCGAAATAAATAACCTAGGATGCCTCATAGCCGCATTAGTTTTATGCCCGCTACGGGCGAAATACCCAAATAGGGGTGGTATACAAACGAGAGATCAAAAACCAGCTGCCCAAAATGGTAGCCCAATCCTATGGCAGGTTGCAGCGGTTTTCCGGATATGCCCAAACGCAAGGCTACCTGATCCTTCACTCGGTATTCCCATCCGGTGCCAGCTGAAGTTCCACTGTTGGCCATTCGATTGATTCCGAAAACCCAATCAAGATCTTTTGAGATGGTCCAAACGGCTCCTGCTCCTTTTCGCAATGTGAAATCCGGAACATTTGAAAGACCCGATCTGGAAAGGTGTACGCCCACCAGAAGCTGATCTGATGCCAACCATTGAAGACCACCTTCGATACCAAATGTGCGCAAGGGGATTCTGTTTTCGAATGCCTGAAGCGTCATGTGTTCAATATGCAGCGCTGCCGATATACGAAGGCCAAAATATCTTGAATAAGAAATACCTAAGCCAGTTTGGCGGTATAAACCAGTGCCAAACTGATGGTATCGAAAACCAATCGTTCCGGGGGTTAATGGTAAAATGATGCCAGCCGAGAGCTGAGAAAGTTGGGCAATACCAAATTTCGATTCATAGATTAAGATGCCCGAAATAATGGATTCACGGGCCAGAGCTGCCTGATTGCCAAAAAGTGCATCGGCGCCACCTGTGGCTGAAGATGTGTTTCCAAGTGCTGCAGTACGGGCACTTGTTGGGGGTGGTTGGGTTGCCCGTATGGTACCACATACGAACAATAGTGCCGACAGAAATACCATCGACACCTTTACAATGGGGGTTGTCAAGTTAGGGTGTTTTGGGGGTTAACAAAAGGGGGATTTACTTCATGCTATTTGTGTTTATGTGGGAGGAGGAAAAAAGGAATTAACAGGTTGCGTTTAATTGGTCTTGAAAGCGTATTTTATTCCTGCCAGATCCTGATTGGCCTTTACAATTTTATCCTTGAGTCGATCTTTGTAGGCCACAAATTTATCCATAAGCTGTTCATCGCCCGAGGCCATAATCTGAATAGCCAGCAGCGCGGCATTCATGGCTCCGTTTACGGCTACAGTGGCTACCGGAATTCCGGGGGGCATCTGGGCAATAGAAAGGAGGGCATCGAGACCATCAAAGCTAGCGTTGATGGGAACGCCAATTACCGGTAGCGGGGTCATGGCTGCGACCACTCCTGGAAGATGTGCTGCCATACCGGCACCAGCAATGATAACCTTAATGCCACGGGTCCTTGCCGAATGGGCAAATTCTTCGACCACGGCCGGTGTGCGATGTGCGGATAAAGCGTTAATTTCGAAGGGAACCTGGAACTCATCGAGAATTTTAGCAGCAGCTTCCATAACCCCCAGATCGGAGGTAGAACCCATAATGATACTCACTTTTGGTGTCATGTAACTATATTGTTATAATGTGTATGATTTGTTTTGTTTCTTTGAATTTCCAAAAGCTAATATACGGTAATTTCCTAAATTGCATTCCAAACACCATCCGGTTTAACCAAATTTTATGACCAACGTAACTTTGAACGATATAGAGTTTCAGCTCTATATTCCCTATGAAAGAATCCAAAAGGCGATTGATAGGATGGCCACCGATTTGAACCGTGATCTTGCTGATAAACAGCCCCTTTTTCTATGTGTGCTCAATGGGGCTTTTATGTTTGCCGGCGACCTATTTAAGCGCATTAACATTAAAGGCGCAGAGATCTCTTTTGTAAAAATGGCATCCTACCATGGCGTTCACTCCTCCGGAACCATTAAGCAGCTCATTGGACTCAATGAAGCCATCGATGGTCGCACGGTTGTTGTTTTGGAAGATATAGTCGACAGTGGCTCAACCATTGAGGAGGTGATGGCTCAGCTGTCGATTTTAAAACCCAAAGAGGTTAAAATAGCTACCTTGTTGTTTAAGCCTGAGGCTATGATTAAGAAGGTTCCCGTGCACTACGTGGGCATTGAGATTCCCAATGACTTTATTGTGGGATATGGGCTCGATTACGACGGATTGGGCAGAAATCTCACCGACATCTATACCATTGTGAAATAAAAACCATACATCTCATGCTTAATTTAGTTTTGTTCGGACCTCCCGGAGCGGGAAAGGGTACTCAGGCCCAATACCTTGTAGATCACTACAATTTAATTCATCTATCCACCGGCGATTTGCTTCGCAGAGAGATTGCTACTCAAAGCGATCTCGGTATTGAAGCAAAAGAGTATATCGACCGTGGAGAACTGGTTCCCGATTCGGTGGTTATTGGGATGATTCGTACAAAACTGAAGGAGGATCCTGCAGTCAATGGGTATGTTTTCGATGGCTTCCCCCGAACTGTTAAACAGGCAAAAGCCCTCGATTGTCTGCTGAAAGCCAATAAAACCCCCGTTTCTGCGATGTTATCGCTCGAGGTCGCAGAGGAGGAACTTATCATTCGGTTGCTCAAACGCGGTGAGGTATCCAACCGTTCCGACGACCGCGATATGGGCGTGATCAAAAACCGAATAGCGGTATACCATTTTAAAACCCGACCGCTAATCGATCACTACCTTAAGCAAAGCAAATACCATAGCATTAATGGAATGGGTGGTGTGGAAGCAATAGCCGAGCGGCTCAGGGTAGTTGTAGATCAACTATAATTCATAGCTTTGCTGCCATGTCGGATACCAATTTTGTTGACTATGTAAAGATATTCTGTCAGTCGGGAAACGGCGGGCCGGGCTCGGCGCATCTAAGGCGTGAGAAGTTTGTACCCAAAGGCGGACCCGATGGCGGAGATGGTGGCCGGGGTGGACATATCATTATTCAGGGGAACGCCCAAATGTGGACATTGCTCCACCTCAAATACAAGCGCCATATCAAAGCCGGGCATGGTGAGTCGGGGGGAAGACAGTGCAGTTTTGGTGCTAGTGGCCAGGATAGGATCATCGAAGTTCCGCTTGGCACTGTGGTTCGCAATTCCGAAACGGGTGAATTCATTATGGAGATTACCCACGACCAAGAGCGAAGGGTTTTGTATTCCGGGGGTCGCGGAGGTTTGGGAAATACCCATTTTAAATCGGCAACAAATCAGACTCCCCGCTATGCACAGCCAGGCGAGTCAGGTATTGAAGGGTGGGTTATTATTGAGCTTAAGGTCCTTGCCGATGTGGGTCTGGTTGGTTTTCCCAATGCCGGAAAGTCAACCCTGCTAGCAGCAGTTTCGGCTGCCAAACCGAAAATTGCCGACTATGCTTTCACTACGCTGGTTCCTAATCTGGGAATTGTAAGTTACCGCGATCAACAATCGTTCGTAATGGCCGATATACCAGGAATAATTGAAGGGGCACACCTGGGAAAAGGATTGGGCTTGAGGTTTTTAAGACATATTGAGCGCAATTCGATGCTCTTGTTTTTGATTCCCGCCGATGCCAAGGATTATCGAAGGGAATACCAGATTTTGCTGGATGAACTTGGCAAATACAATCCGGAACTGCTTGACAAGGAAAGGCTGCTGGCCATCAGCAAGACCGACATGCTCGATCAGGAACTGATGGATGAGATCAGCAAGCAACTTTTCGATCTTCCGCATATTTTTTTCTCCTCGGTAACGGGGATGCACCTGATTCAGCTTAAAGATCAGATTTGGTCGATTCTCAATCGAAGTTCTGCCTAACCGTCTATCACCATGACATGGCTCGAGCCAATTAAACAGTTAGATACAGCCATTTTTTTATGGCTTAATAGTTTGCACTCTTCTTGGTGGGATACAGCCATGATGTTGTTTACCCGAAAAGAGAGTTGGTTGCTGCTGTATCTTTTATTGATATACGTAATCGCCCAAAACTACGGGCGGCAGGCGGTTGTTATTATTGGAGTGTTGGTTTTGGGCGTTGCCCTTAGCGATCAGTTGTCGGGGTTGCTTAAAATGCTCACACAAAGACCTAGGCCTGGGCATGAACCCACACTCGAGGGCATGGTCCATATTGTTTTGAGAAAGGGCGGTCTTTATGGATTTGTTTCTTCGCATGCCGCCAACGTTTTTTTCGTGTGGGCCTTTACAAAACGACTTTTCCGGAACCGCGCAACCTCGGCAGGTTTACTTTTTTGGGCCATCTTGGTCTCCTATACCCGCATCTACAACGGGAATCACTATCCTCTCGATATCCTTTTTGGAGCCCTGTTGGGCGTTTTGCTGGCACTGCTGCTTTTTTGGCTTACAAAACGGTATGCACCCCGCTATGTAAAATCATGCAGGCGGGGTTGCGGCAACAAACCCTTAACAAACGAACTGGCTACTCTTTTAACAGTTGGGTTAATTGTCATTTTTTCCACCCTCCTCATTGCCGTTGAATTGCTGCACAAATACAACTATCTGTAGGCACTGCAAGAACCGGCTTTCGAATTGGTTCGAAAAGGATACCCGCTGATAAAAGGCAATTTATGGATGCCCAAAAAGGGCAGCACGATTACTGCTTTGTGCCCATCCTAGATGCAAATTCCTTTACATAGCTTGAAGAATTAACTTTATATATTGGAAATCAATAATATATAGTCGGCTGATGGTGCTTATGTCGCTCTACTTTTCAACCAGAAACTGTTAGTTACTGATGCCGTTTCAACAGCCAATACCGTATTGTTTTGGCTATATTTGCATGAAATTCTTTAAAAATATGACTGCACAGTACGACGAAGGTACTATTCAGACGCTTGAATGGCAGGAGCACGTAAGGCGCAGGCCGGGAATGTACATTGGAAAGCTTGGCGATGGTTCGGCTTACGATGATGGCATTTATGTTCTTCTTAAGGAGGTTCTCGACAATTCGATCGATGAATACATGATGGGCTTCGGAAAGAAGATAGAAGTTGCTATAGATCAGGAGCGTGTAATGGTAAGGGATTACGGCAGGGGGATTCCTTTGGGAAAACTGGTGGATGTAGTCAGCAAAATGAACACGGGAGCAAAATACGACTCCAAGGTGTTTAAGAAATCTGTAGGCTTAAACGGGGTGGGTATTAAGGCGGTCAACGCACTTTCATCTGAGTTTAAAATAAGGGCGATTCGCGAAGGTCAGGTTAAAGAGTTCCATTTTAGTCAGGGAATGCAGATCAAAGATTTGCCGCTCTGTCCAACCGACGAACCCAATGGCACGCACGTTGAGTTTACGCCCGATGATACCATTTTTAGATCCTACCGGTACATCAGCGACTTTGTGGTGAATATGATCAAAAACTATACGTTTTTGAACGCCGGTTTGGTGGTGGAATTCAATGGGGTGAAGTACCAATCGAAAAATGGACTGAGGGATTTGCTCGAGGAGAATCTCGAAGCCGAACCGCTCTATCCGATTGTTCACCTAAGGGGAGAGGATATCGAGATTGCATTGACCCATGGCAATCAATATGGAGAAGAGTATTACTCTTTTGTAAACGGACAACATACCAGTCAGGGAGGAACCCACCTGCAGGCATTTCGGGAAGTGCTGGTGAAGACCATCCGCGATTTCTACAAAAAGGATTTCGATCCGAGCGATATTCGTGCTTCAATCGTAGCTGCCATCAGCATTAAAGTAGAGGAGCCGGTTTTTGAGTCGCAAACCAAAACCAAACTTGGCTCGCGCGATATGGGTCCCGAAGGTCCTTCAGTACGTGCGCATATCACCAATTTTGTGCAGAAAGAGCTCGACAACTACCTGCATAAGAATGCCGATACAGCCGAAATGCTTTTGCGACGCATTCAAGAATCTGAGCGTGAACGCAAGGCCATTTCAGGAATTAAGAAATTGGCCAAGGCTAGAGCCAAAAAGGTGAGCCTTCACAACCGGAAATTGCGTGATTGTCGCATTCATTTCAGCGACAACGACGAAAAGCGCGAGGATTCGGTTATTTTTATCACAGAGGGGGATTCGGCCAGCGGCTCTATCACCA
>CAYGIQ010000079.1:0-12790 GCA_964349885.1 uncultured Prolixibacteraceae bacterium
GTTTAAGGCATTCGGAATCGAACCATATGGCGATTACGAAACGATTATGCCCAGCAGAGAGGAGATGCGTTTGGGTCGCAGGCCCCAAAGTGTGAGGTCGTACTTCCAGAACTTAGCTTTAATGGAATATGCACAGGGGGCAACCCAGGAGATGTCGATTGTTAGCCGCGCTGGATCAGGTGCTGCACGTGTAAATTTTGCCCATCAGGTCGATTTCCAGGTTCAGACCAGCACGGTAGGTACAGCCGGAAATGCACCACTTTTTTTTGCAGGGTATGGTATCGCCGACAAAGATTTTGATGAATACAAAAATAAGGATGTTAAAGGAAAAATTGTAGTTATACTTTCTGGATTTCCCGGTCACCGCGACTCTACATCTGCAGCCTTTAAAAAGTTCAGTCCACTCTTCCCTTTGAGTGGTCGTTTTGCTTCCGAAAGAAACAAAATCACCAAAGCCGAATCTTTGGGAGCATTGGCCGTGGTGGTTGTGAACACCTCAGCCAATCCAGCCCTATCTTGGGCAGCCAATAGCCCCTATCCGGTAAAAGGTGCTTATTATGAAGCCGACCACCGGCTGGCGTCCTATTACGACCGTCGTCTTACCCTGCCGGGTGATACACTGCGTGGCTCCATTCCAGTCTTCACTGTAACCAATAGGGTTGCGAACCTCATTTTTGAGGGTACAGGAATCGACACCAAGGCCTATGAAACCAACGTGCAGCAGCGCTATGCACCAGGATCGCGCGATTTACCGGGAAAGGAGTTTAGTTGGACAACCACAGTGGAATCGAAAATGCTCAAATGTCGCAATGTCGTAGGATGGATCGAAGGAAAGAAGCGGGATGAATTCATCGTTATCGGTGCCCATTACGATCATCTGGGGAAACACGATGGCTGGATATTTAACGGAGCCGACGACAACGGTTCGGGTACCGTTGGGGTAATGGAGATGGCAAAGGCGTTTGCAGTATCGGGCGAGAAACCCGAAAAATCAATCATTTTCGCAGCTTGGACCGCCGAAGAGATGGGCCTTCATGGGTCGCGCTTTTTTGTGCAAAATTTCCCTAAGCAGCTAACGATTGCCTACAATCTGAATTTTGATATGCTTTCGCGCAATGCAGCCAACGATACAGCGGGAAATAAAATGGATATGATGTATATGACTGCCACTCCAAAACTGAAAGATCTTACGGAGAAAAACATCAAGGATTACCAGCTCAATCTCGATGTAAATTACCGCGCATCAGCTGTAATGTCGGGAGGAAGTGACCATGCTCCTTTTGCCAATGTAGGCATTCCTGCAACTTTCTTTTTTGCTGCCATGCACCCCGACTACCATCTTCCCGGCGATGAACTCAGCAAACTCAATTGGGAAAAGATGCTGAATATGATACGCCTCGGCTATCTGAACATATGGGATCTTATTAACAACGATAGCTGGCTGGAACGGGCCAATTAAACTAACACGAACCATACAGTAAAATAGTCTGCCCCGGTTACAAATGTTTGTAACCGGGGCAGACTATTTTTTACCAATTTATGGATTGCTTACCAAGCTAAGCCAGAGTGCCAAATGGAATCAATCGATACATTCTCCTGCTCAATATCTTTGAAGTGCTTGTAGGTGCCTACTTTCAGTTCATAGCTTGCAGCCTCGTCGCATACTACCATGGCCCTGGGATGCAGTTGAATGGCACTTGCGGTCCACATATGATTTACCCCTTCCTCTACTACATGTCGCAATGCCCTTGCCTTGCCATGCCCGTTGACGATAATCAACACCTCGCGGGCGTCCATCACAGTGCCTACACCAACCGTTAGTGCGAGTTTTGGTACTTGCTCTGCGTCGTTGTTAAAAAACCGCGAGTTTACAAGTCGCGTATCGAAATTCAGTTCTTTATCGCGGGTACGGCTGGTAAGCGAAGACCCTGGCTCGTTGAATGCGATATGTCCGTCAACACCAACCCCACCCAGAAACAGATCGATGCCTCCTACAGCTGATATCTTCTGCTCGTAACGGGCACATTCGGCTTTAATATCTTTGGCCATCCCATTCAGAATGTTCACATTCTTTTTCTGTATGTTGATGTGCTGAAAGAGATGGCTCCACATAAAGTAGTGATAGCTCTGTTCGTGGTCGGGCGAAAGACCAACATACTCATCCATATTGAAGGTAACTACATGTTCAAAACTTACCTTTTGTTCGCGGAAGAGGTTTACCAGCTCGCTGTATACGCCTATTGGCGAAGAACCAGTGGGCAATCCCAAAACAAAAGGTTTGTCTTCCGAAGCTTCGGAAAGTACGATTTTACGGGCGATGTAGTTGGCTGTCCATTTTGCTAACTGCGGATAATCGGGTTGAATGACGAGTCGCATGGTTTGGATTCTTTAAATTCTAAAGGCCAAATTTAGCCTTTTTATGGCTCATTTACTTGAACCGTTAGCTATTGAAGCCGATTTGTTAAGATTTTGACTCCAAGATGGCCAGATAGTTGTCGCTGTTCCCCTCTGTTACCAGTCGGCACGAAAATCCTTGGGTAGAGGCTACTTTTGCAAGGGTTTGAAAATCGACAAATAGCCAGTTAAATTGCGCTGCTTCCCCTGTATGGTAAGAAACTTCGTACTCCATTTCGCCGATGTACTTTTCTCGGGTCAGATCGATCCATTCTGAGCCATCCTCCTCTTCGAAAAGATACTGTATGTCGGACGAGTCTATCAATACAGACCCGTTGTTGTTCAGCAATCCCTTTAGGTGTAAAAGCAACCGACCCAATCCCTCGAGTGTTCCGGCAATTCCAGCGCCGTTCATAAGCAATACAATCGTATCGAATTTGTCGTTGTTGTTGTAATCGAAAATATTGCCAATCACCACATTTTTAATACCTCGGCTTTGCATCACCTCGGCGGCCAGTTGGCTTTGATCGAGCGCTACCACTTCCAACCCAGCAGCTTGAAGGCACAGGGTGTGAGCCCCCGCCCCAGCGCCAACATCGAGAATCTTTCCTTTGCAAAGTTTTAGCGCTTGTTGCTCCAGCTCAGGCATTTGCTCCTGATCTCGAAAAAACCATGCTGGATCAAGTTCCTCATCTTCGGTATAATTGCTGTTTACCTTCAGGAAGGTGGTATCGTTGTTAAAATAGTAGGCATGTATTGCCTTCCCAATTGGATCCATAAGGTTGGTTTTTCGCGTAAAATTAGTCCAATCCGTTTAATAATGTCTAATGTAAAAATTCTTAAAAATGGTAAGAACCTGATATAAATGACAAAAAAAAGCCCGGTATTTCCGGGCCCTGTATGGTTGAATATTTTTTAAAATCGAAGTCCAAATGTGAGCAGTACCTTGTGGGTGTTCTGATCAAACTTGGCCATTTCAGGCATTGGATAGGGAGCACCGGGTACCGGATAGAGATAGCTGTAATCGCCGGTTACCGAGTACCTGTAAGCCAGATCGGCAAAGAAACTTCCACTTCTGTATCCAAATCCGGCAGAATAGACGGTATAATTGAAGTTTGAATTGGGTTGTTCTGTATTAAAAGCACGACTGTTATAGGCTGAGGGGTGGTATTCTGTACCCGCCCTTAATGACAACAGGTCGGTTACCCTATATTCACCGCCAATCCGCAGAATGCCGGTTGATTTAAATAATTCGGAAATATCATTGTTCTCTGACACAAAATCAACTCCGCCTCCCCCATCGCGCAAACGGGCTTTTCCAAAATTGAGGTATTCATAGTCGGCGCTCAGCAAACCTTTTTTCCCTACAATATAGGATGCACTTAAGATGGTTTTAAATGGAGTCTCCAATCTGTATTCATAGTCAAGATAAGGCGATAGCTCTTTGTAGGTCTCTGAACCGTCGTTGTAGGTAATCGACGATTCCATGGAGGTTTCGAAATTGTCGCGCAAACGATAGAACGTCGGTGAGTGGAATGCGATACCCAGCCTCAATTGATCGAGCGGCCTGAAGATAGCGCCAACTTTGAAATTATAGCCGGTGCCATAAGTTTTCAGGGTACTGGAAAATTTCATCTCGTTAAAAAAGGGAATGTTGTTCTGTTCGTCCCATTCGCGCAGCAACGTACGCTCAGAATAGAAGAGGTCAGAAATTCCGAAAGATGCGCCTAGGTAGAACCGGTAATTGAAATTCAGACCCAGCGAAAAGGTATATTCATCGGTAGAACCTGAATAGTTATAACTCTTACGCTGACTATGACCATACCCAGCATCTTGTATGTCGTGGTAGTATTCATTTCCCTGCAGGTCGAAAAGCAACAGGTCAGTTTTCCATGCCAGCTCCTCATAAAATTCACTCCAGATGTTATAATTGGCGTTATCCGATAAATAGTCAAGAAAAGAGCTTTGAGCTCTGGCGCCCTGCACCAGTCGGCGGGTATTGAAATCATTCAGCCGGTTGAAGCCAAAACCGAGGTTAACCGATACTAGGCCACTTTCGCCGCCAGCGGAACGGATGGTGCCGACATAACTAAGATTGGAAAATTTGAGATTGTACTGGTAATCATTCTGATTCGTGCTCAGGTAGGAAGTATCTACATCGGTTCGGCCGAATGAGGGGGTAAATGCGAACTCACCTGCTCTGTATATTCCAAGTCCGGCTGGATTAATAGAAACAGCGGTAAAATCGCCTCCCAAAGAACCAAATGCATTTCCCATGGCACCTGCCCGCGCAGTACCCTCGAGTCGGTTGGAACTAAAACGTAGGGCATCGGCAAAATTCTGAGCTTCACCAAAAATGGGGAAAAGTATCAGAAACGCTATGAATGTTATATTTTTCATGGGATATAAGTTTTGATTCTTCATTCAACCACAGACAGAAAACAAGGTGTTGAACGTCATCTTTTCTGGGCGATTACTTCACTATTGATTTTAAATGGACTGTTGATCTAAGAATCGGTTTCTAACAAAAAAACCTGAATACCGTTGTTGGGTTTCCTCTGTTCACAACCTCAAAACGAAAGCAATGATTCAAGGTACCAATCCAACAGACTATCGTCTTCCACTACTGCTGCTGCTGCCTCCGCCAGAGCTTGAACCTGAACTGCTGCCACCCGACCCTGACGACGAGGGAGAACTCATGGATGGAGAGCTGCTTCTCGACGGAGTTGAATAGGTGCTGCCGGAAGATCTAACCGGGGTTGATGTAGTCCGCGCAGGTGCCACTGTTGATTGTGTTGAACGGGATGGCACTACTGTACGGGTACTTCCGGACGTATTGCCGGTGGCACTCCTATTGTAGGTTGTTCCGCTTTGATAGGCACGGGTAGTAGCCGATGACGACCTGCTGACACCAGTGGCAGGAGATGAAGTGGAACGTGTGGTTACCGCTTCTCGGGTCCCGGTGTTGGTGGTAGAGGGTCGGCTAGTTGCCTGAACATTATAGGTAGAGCGAGTAGCGGTGCGCTGTTGGTTGTAACTTGGCGTATAATTGGATTCCGAACCGCCAGTTGCGTTGGTGGTTGCCGGACGGGTGTACTGTGTTCTGGCCGATGAAGGAGTGGCCGATGAAGGAACTGTGGTGTTGATTTGGTTGGTTGAGCGTGCCGCAGAAACCCCTCCAACCCGATTGCGTTCGGTGGAGGTTTCAGTAACATCGCGCCGCAATTCGGTGTGGGTGCGGGCTTGTTGGGCATCTTCAACCTGACCATTTCGGGCGGGACGTCCGCCGCCTTCAACTCCTGAGATGGAACCAGCAGGGCGGGTAAGTACGGGACCGGTTGGCTCCCCGATGGTGGCACTCCGTAAAACAGGCTCCTGGTTGCGACCAGCTACAGCCACTGGTCTGCCGGCGGCTCTGTTGCCATATACAGCAGAGGTGTTAAAGTCGCGTCGCTGATTGTATCGATAATCAGAGCGGTTAACTACTGATATGTTGCCCCAATATCCACTGCCATAATAGGGATATCCGCCCCAAGCATAGTAAGGATTTCCACCCCATCCCCAAGGATTGTTGTATCGGCCGTAATAATAGGGCGAATACCAACTGGAGTATGGTGAGTACCACGAATAGGGAGAATGCCAAGAATAGTGAAGGCTCCATGGAGAATGCCAATTATAGCTATAAGGATAATACCACGAATCCCACATGTAATAGTCGTTGTAAAACGGTAGGTACCCAAACGGCCGGTAAAATCGGTTTATCCGGTAAGAAAAGGAAATATCGTCGGGTTCGAAGTAGTTGTTGATAACATATTTCACTTCGTTGTCGTTGTAATACACGGTAGTATCGGTATCAACAAGCTCCATCTGATCGAGATTGTACATTTGGGCCTGGCTGTATGTGCCGGCATCCTTGCCATCCAGTATGTAGTTGTTTAAAGTCCGAGAATTGTCGTTGTTGCTGCGAACTTCACTCAGAATTACCCTTTCAGGGGTAGATTGTGGTGAAGTCCGATCTGCATTTTTCTGCGCAGAAAGGGCTACCGGTGGAGGTACATCCCCAGGAGAAAAATAGATGTCATCGACATACGAACTGGAAACATTGGAGCTGGTGGAGCATGCCCCAAGGAGCAGGGCTACTGCAGAAATTAAGGTGATTGTAGCTTTCATAACGGGTCCTCCTTCTCTACTTTTTGTCAATTTTATTTGCTTATTTTGCAAACGTTTTCAATGTTAAAAAAACAAAATTTGTACCAAATATAGACAAATGGCCAAAGAAATTACGTCACGCTCTGAAAACTACTCTCAATGGTACCTCGATTTGGTGAACAAAGCCGATCTGGCCGAAAATTCTGCCGTGAGGGGTTGTATGGTAATTAAACCCTACGGATACGCCATTTGGGAGAAAATGCAGGCTCAGCTCGACAAAATGTTCAAGGAGACAGGGCATGTAAATGCCTATTTCCCGCTGTTTATTCCCAAATCGTTCTTCAGCAAAGAGGCCGATCATGTGGAGGGATTTGCCAAAGAGTGTGCCGTAGTTACCCATTACCGTTTAAAAAACGACCCCGATGGCAATGGTGTCGTAGTTGATCCTGATGCAAAATTGGAAGAGGAATTGATCATCAGACCAACTTCTGAAACGATTATCTGGCACACCTATCGAAATTGGATACAATCGCACCGCGATCTACCCCTTTTGATCAATCAATGGGCGAATGTGGTTCGCTGGGAAATGCGCACCCGTTTGTTCCTGCGTACCACCGAATTTTTGTGGCAGGAGGGGCATACAGCGCATGCAACCCGGCAGGAGGCCATAGAGGAGACCGTTCGCATGATTAATGTATACGCCGATTTTGCTGAGCAGTTTATGGCTATGCCCGTGGTTAAAGGGTTTAAATCGGAAAACGAACGGTTTGCAGGTGCCCTAGATACCTATACAATCGAAGCACTGATGCAGGATGGAAAAGCACTACAGAGTGGAACATCTCATTTCCTAGGGCAAAATTTTGCCAAGGCATTTGACGTGATGTTTGCCAACAAAGAGGGAGTCCAGGAGTATGTTTGGGCAACCTCATGGGGGGTGTCTACCCGATTGATGGGGGCACTGATTATGGCTCATTCCGACGATAACGGTCTGGTGCTGCCTCCAAAACTAGCTCCCATTCAGGTGGTTATCGTGCCCATTTACAAAACGGCCGAAGAACTTAAAGCCATTTCTGAAAAAGTTGATGAAATCATTCCTAAACTGAAAGCCAAAGGAATATCGGTAAAATACGACGACAGCGACAACCGTAAACCAGGCTGGAAGTTTGCCGAATACGAGCTCAAAGGGGTACCTTTACGCTTGGCAATGGGGCCCAGAGACCTTGCCAACAGCAGTGTGGAAGTTGCCCGAAGGGACACTCTTCAAAAACAGATATTGCCATTGGAGCATATCGAGGATCAGGTAGAGTCGCTGCTCGAAGAGATTCAGAACAATATTTTTCAGAAAGCGCTGGAATTTCGTGAGGAAAATACCCGCAAGGCCGATTCCTGGGAAGAATTCAGTCAACTCATTTCAGAAAAGGGCGGATTTGTTAGTGCACACTGGGATGGCACTGCGGAGAGCGAGCAGAAAATCAAAGAACTTACCAAAGCCACCATTCGCTGCCTTCCACTCGATGCTAAGCCCGAAACGGGTAAGTGTATATACAGTGGTAAGCCATCGACACAGCGTGTTCTGTTTGCAATAGCCTATTGATTCTGATTTGCAAGTTACTTACTACCCCACTTCCCATTGATTTTTAGGTAACCCAAAAATCTCTGAGGTAATTTGTATACTATTCAATGGACTATATGCACTGAGATTTAATATAAATTGTTCTCAGACAATTCCCTTTGGGCGATGCAATTCAGCGTCCCTTTTGAGGTAATTTACTTACCTTAGTCATGTTAAATAAAAACCGGAATGAACAGCAAAGAGTACCGTGCTTCACTGCTTGAAGCATATGCTATTAAATCAACTGTTAAGCAGGAGGTTTATCGCAATACCACCGAGGCTTTTCTGATACTCAAAAAGGTGCTTAAACAGTTGGAGAAAGACTACATTCATCTGCTCAAATCAAAAGTATTGGAGGTAAGTTATCCCAAATATCAGGACAAGGGACCCTTCGAAATGGAATTTAAAATTGGAGGAGATCTATTGCTCTTTAGTATGCACTCCAATGTGTTTGAATTCGACAATCACCATCCAGTGCACAAATTGTCGTATGTAGAAGAGGATCCTTTGCGCAGTTATTGCGGTATGATTATGATCTATAATTTTCTGGCCGACTCATTTCGCTACAATCGAGGAAACGATTTGGGCTATCTGATAGCCCGCGTTTTCATAAACCGCGAAAAACATTTTTTTGTTGAGGGGAAACGGCAGTCGGGAGAGCCGGTAAAAGATTTTTCTGTAGATACCATTTCACCAGGTATTTTGCGCGAAATTGTGGAAACCGCCATTGAATATTCGGTTTCTTTTGATCTGTTGGTGCCTCCTTACGAACAGGTAAAAATGGCCACTGTTGATCAAATGCAGGAAAAGATTGTGCACAGCAAAATGATCACCGGAAAACGGGTAGGCTTTACCTTCAGGACCGATGATGTGTAAAATTTTCACAACTATTGTATAGTTAATCGATATAAACTTAGTTAATCAATCTTATGCTTGATGCCAATTTCTCAAAGAATTTAACCGACCGGTTTCTCCGTTACGTTAAAATCCATACCACATCCGACCCCAAAGGCGATCGTTTCCCCAGCACAGAACGGCAGCTTGATTTTGCATCGCAATTGGCAGAAGAGCTTAGGGAAATAGGTCTTGCCGAGGTAACCATCGATCAATATGGTTATGTAATGGCTACCTTACCCGCCAATTGCGTCGGTAATTATCCCGTTTTAGGATTTATAGCCCATTACGATACCAGTCCCGACTTTTCGGGTGAAAACGTAAATCCACAGTTGTTTTTCAATTATAGGGGTGGTCCTTTGACTTTAAAGAGTGGTTTGGTGCTCGATCCCGAACAATTTCCTGAACTGAAGAAGTGTGTTGGTCTCGACCTGATAACCACCGATGGCACAACCCTGCTTGGAGCCGATGATAAGGCTGGTATTGCAGAGATTGTTACCGCCATGGAGTGGCTGCTGCAAGCCCCACAGATTAAACATGGTAAAGTTCGTATTGGTTTTACACCTGACGAGGAGATTGGCCGGGGAGCCGATCACTTTGATGTACGAAAGTTTGGGGCCGATTTTGCTTACACACTCGATGGAAGCGAGCTTGGAGAGCTTGAATTCGAAAACTTCAATGCAGCTTATGCAAAGCTATTAATCCGGGGCAAAAGTGTGCATCCTGGAACCGCAAAGGACAAAATGATCAATGCCCTTATGGTGGCCAATCGGTTTATCAATGCCCTTCCTGCCAGTGAACGGCCGGAACATACCGAGGGGTATGAGGGATTTTTTCATGTTTTGGGATTAAATGGTGGCATCGATATCGCTGAATTGGAATTGATTATCCGCGATCACGACCAAAATCTGTTTGAGGAGCGCAAGGCCTTGGTAAACAGGGTTTGCGAACAACTTAACTTGGAATTTGGCAGCGACTGCATAGTTTTGACTTTAAAAGATCAATACTACAATATGCGCGAAAAGATTGAGCCGGTGATGCACATTGTTGATCTGGCGCGTCGGGGTATGGAGGCTGCAGGTGTAGTTCCTTTGGTGAAAGCTATTAGGGGGGGAACCGATGGTTCACGGCTATCTTACATGGGATTGCCTTGCCCTAATCTATTTGCCGGTGGAATCAATTTTCATGGCCCGTATGAATTTGTTCCCATACAGTATATGCAAAAGGCTACCGAAGTTATTATACACATCGTGCAATTAAACGTCGAAAGGAAATCGCCCCAACCATGATCAATCAATTTACGCAGTTTGCAGCAGAAAATAAGCTCTTCAGCGGCACCGAACGGGTTCTACTGGCTGTTAGCGGCGGCATGGATTCGATGGTAATGTGGCATCTGTTTGACCTTGCTCGGATCGATTATGCGATCATACACTGCAATTTTCAGTTAAGGGCTGAAGAGTCTGATGCAGATGAAGCGTTGGTAGTAAAGACTGCCGGAAATTTGGGGATTAAACTATACAGTCGCAGGTTCGATACCCGAGAATATGCTGCTCTCGCAGGCATCTCAATTGAAATGGCTGCGCGCGAATTGCGCTACGAATGGTTTGAAGAAGTGCGTGTAGCCGAAAAGTTTAATGTTATTGCTACAGCCCATCACCTCGACGATTTACTAGAGACCTTCTTTGTAAATCTGGTCAGGAAAACCGGGCTGAAAGGGCTCACCGGATTTCGACCAATGAACGGTGCCATCATCAGGCCCATGTTGTTTGCCGGCAGAAATGAGATTGAACAGTATGCTGCCGCGCACCAAATTCTATATAGAACCGACCGAAGCAATTCCGATGTCGCCATTCAGCGCAACTACATACGGCATAAAATCATACCTAGTTTGGAAGAGCTCAACCAGGCATTTCGGGGCAACCTTACCCAAACCATGGCACACCTGCGGTCGGTTGAAGCATTTTACCTTACGGAGGTGGACCGGCAGTTAGAAAGAATTGGGATACACGACCATGGGGTTCCTGCCATCAGGGTTTCTTCGCTTCTTAAATTGCCGCATCCGCGCCAGGTTTTGTACGAGTGGCTTAGCCGCTATGGGTTTAACAGTGCAGTTGCCGATCAAATATACTGTTCTTTAGATGCCAATCCCGGTCTGAAATTCCACTCCCGCAGCCATCGGGCGGTGCTCGACAGAGATGCCTTACTGATTGCCCCACTGCCGTCGAATTTGGATGGAATGTATTATATTGAAAGAGATGATTTGGAGCTTTTCGTTCCCTTGCACCTTACTTTCAGGTATGCAAATAAATCGGCGGTTACCATCGATCCAAGTCCGCGGAAAGCGTTTCTCGACGTCGACAAACTTAGTTTTCCACTTACCCTAAAGCGATGGAGTCGCGGCAGTTATTTCCAACCTTTAGGTATGGAAAGTCTCAAAAAGATCAGTGATTTTTTTACGGATCAGAAAATGTCGATACCCGACAAGGAAAACACCTGGATACTCTATTCCCAGGAACAGATTGTATGGATTGTTGGGCAAAGAATTGATCACCGTTACCGGATTATCTCTGACACACGTCAGGTGCTTTGCATAAGTATGGAGGAGTGACCTGTGATGTCTGCAGCAATTTGTCGTGTGTGCTTTTTAATAAAAAGAATGGAGAGTCGGTTGAACGCGTCGGGTTGATCGATGTTGCAACAATGTCCGCTGTTGCGAATTACCTTCAGCCTTGAGTTAAGATGCATTCTGGTAAGTTTGGATACCAACGGTAAAAACATATGATCCCGCTCCCCCATCAAGTACAAGACCGGAGCAGAAGCTTCCCTGATGATAAATTCATTGAGCTGGTTTCTAATGTCGTTCGACATACTCAGCCATTTTGAGAACTCAGCCTTACCCAAATTGATCGCTTCGCTTATAAAAAGCCGTCGGGATTCGGCACTGGCGCGCGAGGGAATCAAAATCAACGCATTCAGTTTATAGAGCCACATATAGGGCAAAATAACATGCAGCAACCGTGCGAGACTGACCAGCACTCTGATTTTGCGGTTAAACTGAACTACAGCTCCTCCCAGAATAATCGATTCTGCCCGGCCGGGCGACAACTTATCGATGGCCCGTATAACAACAGAGCCTAGCGAAATCCCCACAAAATGTGCCCGGGCAATCTTTAAATGATCCATTATCTCAATAACATCGAGGGCAATCTCATCGAATTGATACCGGTCGGCAGTGGTGAGCGTACTCATTTTGGATCGACCATGACCTCTAAGATCGATTAACAGCACATTGAACTGTTTTTTGAAATCTCGTAGTTGTCTGAACCACACTACATTACTGCCACCCGCTCCGTGTACGAACACGACCCAGATATCAGAAGTAGGATGCAGAAATCTTTTGTGAAACAGCATGACGAGTAGAATCAAAGATTCATTTATGTATACAGTGTAAAACACTCAAAGAAAATAATTTTTTTTGAATATGCATCGGCACACTGTTTTGCCATCCTTTCAACACAATCGCAAAAAATACTCGCCAAACAAGCATACATGCAATCTTTGCCATTACCCTAGGGCACTATGAAAAATGGTTGAATCGGATAATTTTTATCATATTTTAAGGCGATTAAACTTCCTACTTTTGACGGTAGAATATACCTAAAACGTATGCTATCATGATAATTGGAGTACCCAAAGAGATTAAAAACAACGACAACCGTATCGCACTTACCCCTGCAGGGG